>JADJYJ010000018.1 GCA_016719785.1 Candidatus Amarolinea dominans | reverse complement strand
CTGCTATATCCCGGCGGGATCATTCTGGATGGGAAGCCAGGACGACCCGGATGCGGGGAAGGACGAATCCCCCAAAGGGATTGATCTGTCCTACGGCTATTGGATCGGCCGCTACCCGGTGACGAACGCGCAGTTTGAGGAGTTTGTGACCGCTGGCGGCTACCGCGAGCCGCGCTACTGGCGCGAGGCAGAGGCGGCTGGTTTGTGGAGTGTAGCCGGGTTCGCGGGGTGGCGAGACAAGGGGCCGCGCCAGAAGCCGTACGATTTTGGCGAGCCACACCATGTTGCGAATCATCCGGTCGTTGGGACAAGTTGGTACGAGGCGCTGGCCTACACGCGCTGGCTAAATGAACGACTGGCAGGGCAGATACCGGCCGGCTGGGCGGTGCAGCTGCCCAACGAGCCGGAGTGGGAGAAGGCGGCGCGCGGCGGGGTGGAGATTCCGGCGCAACCGCTGATTCGATCGGCTGCGAAGGGGTCAATCGGCAAGGAAACGCCGCCATTGCATCTCAATCCGCAGGAACGGCAGCGCTACCCGTGGGGCAACGATCCTGACGCCAATCGGGCAAACTACGACGAGAGCGGGATCGGGACCACGAGCGCGGTGGGTTGTTTTCCCGGCGGCGCGAGTGTGTATGGGGTGGAGGAGCTGAGCGGTAACGTGTGGGAGTGGGCGCGGTCGCTGTATGGCAAGTACCCGTACCCCGCGAGCGGCGCCAAACGAGAAGAGCGCGAGAACCTGACGGCTGCGGCGTCTGAGAGCCGCGTTCTGCGCGGCGGATCGTACTTTGTCAGCCGGGCACGCGTGCGCTGTGCCCTGCGCCATGGAAATCCTCCCAATTTTGGACTTGAGGACTACGGCCTGCGCGTGGTGGTAGCGCCATCCGCCTCCGCCGTTTGACCGTACATGGTCGGGCTGCCCCCTTGCGCAGGCTGGCTGCCGCTCGAATCGCCGGGCAAGTCGAAATCGCCCCCGCGACACCCGCTCCTTACCCGGCGGGCCTGCGCAAGGTTGGACGATTGCCCGGCGGTCCCGTGAATGAATTCACGGGCTGATACACCGCCCCGTGAATGAATTCACGGTCTGATACACCGCCCCGTGAATGAATTCACGGTCTGATACACCGAAACCTGCTGAAGCAGGTTGGTGGTGGGTGTGATGGCTGAATTCGTAAAATTTGCGGAGAGCGAATTCACGGGCTGAGCCACCCGTGAATGAATTCACGGTCTGATACACCGCCCCGTGAATGAATTCACGGTCTGATATACACCCGTGAATGAATTCACGGTCTGATACCCCCCCGTGAATGAATTCACGGTCTGATACACCCCGTGAATGAATTCACGGTCTGATACACCCCGTGAATGAATTCACGGTCTGATACCTGAAACCTGCTGGAAGCAGGTTGGTGGGGTGTGACGACTCAATTCGTGAAATTTGCGGAGAGCGAATTGACGGGCTGAGCCGCCGTGGGTGTGCAGCGCTCTTCCGAATATCCTTTGCGTCCCTGCGCCCTGGCGTCCCTGCGTTGAGCAAACCTCCGCTGTCAAGACAGGTTCCCACCACCGCAACCCGCTTGAGCGGGTTTGACGTATCAGACACCGAATTCATTCGGTGGGGCCACCAACGCAACCCGCTTGAGCGGGTTTGACGTATCAGACACCGAATTCATTCGGTGGGGCCACCAACGCAACCCGCTTGAGCGGGTTTGACGTATCAGACACCGAATTCATTCGGTGGGGCCACCAGCGCAACCCGCTTGAGCGGGTTTGACGTATCAGACACCGAATTCATTCGGTGGGGCCACCAACGCAACCCGCTTGAGCGGGTTTGACGTATCAGACACCGAATTCATTCGGTGGGGCCACCACCGACAACCGCTCTCTTCTCCTCTTCCCCCCTTCTCCTCTCCGCGCAGCGGAGAGGAGAAGGGGCCGGGGGATGAGGAGAGGCCCTTACCCCAGTCCCGCTTCGGCGCGCAGGGCTGCGGCCTTGTCGGTCTTTTCCCACGGCAGGTCCAGGTCGTGGCGACCGAAGTGGCCGTAGCTGGCGGTCTGCAGGTAGATCGGCCGGCGCAGGTTGAGGTCACGGATGATCGCGGCCGGGCGCAGGTCGAAGTGCTGGTGGATCAAGTCCACGATGCGCTCGTCTGGCACGCGGCCGGTGCCGAACGTTTCGATGCTGAGGGAGAGCGGCCGCGCCACGCCGATGGCGTAGGAGATCTGCAGCTCGATGCGGTCCGCCAGGCCGGCCGCCACCACGTTCTTGGCAACATAACGGGCCATGTACGCGCCGGAGCGATCCACCTTCGTCGGGTCCTTGCCGGAGAAGGCGCCGCCGCCATGCCGGGCCACACCGCCGTAGGTGTCCACGATGATCTTGCGCCCGGTCAGGCCGGCGTCGCCCAACGGCCCGCCGGTGACGAAGCGGCCGGTCGGATTGACGTAGATCTTGGTCTGGTCATCCATCATCGCCACGGGAATGACATGATTGATGACGTACTCGATGATGTCGCTGCGGATTTCGTCCTGCGTCACGTCCGGCGCGTGCTGCGTGGAGATCACGATTGCGTCCACACGCACCGGCTTGCCGTAGTGATACTCCACCGTCACCTGGGACTTGCCGTCCGGCCGCAGGTAGGTGAGTTCGCCATCCTTGCGCACCTGCGCCAGGCGCCGCGTCAGCTTATGCGCCAGGACGATGGACATCGGCATCAACTCCTCGGTCTCGTTGCAGGCAAAGCCCACCATCATACCCTGATCGCCCGCGCCGATGGCCTCGATCGCCTCGTCGGAGATTTCGCCGTGCTTGGCTTCGTAGGCCTTATCCACACCCAGGGCAATGTCGGCCGACTGTTCCTTGATCGAAACCAGCACCGCGCAGGTGTCGCAATCGAAGCCGTACTTCGCGCGGGTATAGCCAATGTTGCGCAGCGTCTCGCGCGCAATCGTCTGAATGTCCACATACGTGCTGGTGGTGATCTCACCCATCACGCAGATCAGGCCGGTGGTCGTGGCACACTCGCACGCCACACGGGCATTGGGGTCCGCACCGATGATCGCGTCCAGCACCGCATCGGAAATTTGATCACACAATTTATCAGGATGTCCCTCAGTCACCGATTCTGACGTATAGAACAGCTTCGGCGACGCCATAAACGTCGTTGTCATTTCAACTTACTCCCCTCTTATCATTTCTCATTATCCAGGGGTATGAGATCTGAGATCAGAGACCAGAGATCGGGTGCGTGGAAGGCGGATGATCTCCGGTCTCCGGTCTCCAATCTCCGGTCTCCGCTCTCCGGTCTCCGCTCTCCGGTCTCCGGTCCCCGGTCTCCGGTCTCCAATCTCTCCTCCTACGTCCCCTCTTGCCAGGAGTTCAGATACTCCTGCTGCTCGACTGTGAGCGTGTCAATGTGGATGCCCATCGCATTCAGCTTCAAGCGGGCGATTTCCTGGTCAATCTCCACGGGTACGGTGTAGACCTTGTTTTGCAGCTGCTCGCGGTGGCTGACGATGAATTCGGCGGCCAACGCCTGGTTGGCAAAGCTCATGTCCATCACCGCGCTGGGATGGCCCTCGGCCGCGGCCAGGTTGACCAGGCGCCCTTCGCCGATGAGATAGAGCTTGCGGCCATCTTCCAGGTGATATTCGTCCAGGAATTCGCGCACGCGGCGCACTTCGCTGGACATGCCTTCCAGGGCCGGGATGTTGACCTCCACGTTGAAGTGACCCGAGTTGGCGAGGATGGCGCCGTCTTTCATGACCTCGAAATGGGATTTATCAAAGACATGGATATCGCCGGTGGCCGAACAGAAGATGTCGCCCACCACGGCCGCCTCGCGCATCGGCATCACACGGAAGCCATCCATCACCGCCTCCAGGGCGGATAAGGGCTGGATTTCGGTCACAATCACGTTCGCGCCCATGCCACGGGCGCGGCTGGCAATCCCGCGGCTGCACCAACCGTAGCCGGCCACGACGAAGTTCTTGCCGGCCAGCAGCACATTGGTGGCGCGAATGATGCCATCAATCGTGGATTGACCGGTGCCATAGCGGTTGTCGAACAGGTGCTTGGTCATGGCATCGTTGACCGCCACCACGGGGAATTTCAGCGCGCCTTCCGCGGCCATCGCGCGCAGGCGAATCACACCGGTGGTTGTCTCCTCGGTGCCGCCCAGGATACCCGGCAGCAGTTCCGTGCGCGTCTTGTGCAGCGTTGACACCAGGTCGCAGCCGTCGTCCATTGTCATGTGCGGCTTAATGTCCAGCACCGCGTTGAGATGCTTATAATAGGTCTCGTTGTTTTCGCCCTTGATGGCGTACACAGGCATCTCGTAATAGGCTACCAGGGCCGCGGCCACGTCATCCTGCGTGGAAAGCGGGTTGGAAGCGCTGAGGGCCACTTCCGCGCCGCCGGCCTGCAAAACCCGCATCAGATTCGCGGTCTCGGCCGTCACGTGCAGACAGGCCGCCATGCGCAGCCCGCGCAGCGGCTGTTCCTGGCGAAAGCGCTCCTCGATCAGATCCAGCACCGGCATCTCCTTCGCCGCCCACTGCATCCGATAACGCCCCTTCTCCGCCAACTCAAGGTCCTTGATATCGTAATTCTGTGTCACAATCTACTCCTTAACTCAATTATAGGGTTTTCGTAATGCGTAATACGCAATGCGTAATGCGTAATACGCAATGGGTAATGCGTAATACGGGGTGCGTATGCCCACGCTCCACTCCATCGTTTCACTCCCCACTCCTCACTCCTCACGATCTCCAATCTCACCCCTCACCCCTCACCCCTCACTTTCAACCACAAATCAACCGCTCTCCACACAGCTCTCTGGTCTCTGATCTCCGATCTCCGATCTCTGACCTCTCCCCTCCCCTTCAGCGAACCGACACACTGAACGATAGCCGAGCTTGGTGTACACGGCCAATGCCGGTGCATTGTGCTCGCTGACATTGAGGACAACGGTCAGACCGTCGGCCAGCAACTGCGCTGTGATGGCGCTGGTAATGCTCGTTGCGAACCCGTGACCGCGGTGCGCGGGATGGGTGTAGATGTTTCCCACTGCGGCCACCCCCAACTGGTGTGCGACCAGGTGTGTGCCCCCGGCCGCTGCCAGCTCGGCGCCCGCGAAAATTCCATAAAAAACGCCCTCGGCCACCTGCGATGGGCTGAAGGCATCGGGCGCGTGCTCGCCGCCAAGCGCATAGAGCGCCTGCAGGGCCGGCGCCGCGTCCAGGTGCAGGCGTTGCACCGGCGTCGCGCCCACGATGGGCCGGAAATCAAGCGGCTGCACGGCCATGCGCCGCATGGGGGACAATGCGTCGAAGGCGTAGCGCGCTTGTAAGATCGGCACATGCTGCCAGCGGCTGGCAATGACCACCGTTGACGGCAGCGCGGCGGTCGCGACAATCGCCTGCAGGCCCGCCGGCGCGCCCATGGTGAACAGCACGGGCGGCTGCAGCCCGGCATAGACCAGCGCCAGCGTGTGCAGGGTCACGCCGCGCCAAGCCCCGAACCAGGTGCAGGCGCCAAAGAGGGCCGGTTCCAGGTCGCCAATGGCATAGGCGGCGTAGGCGCGATCGCGTTGCAGGAAGGCGAGCAGCGTCTCGGGGTCGTTCAGGTTGTCAACGTGCCACATGGCCCTACTGGGCGCTGCTGGCGGCCGCCGATTGCGCCAGCGCCTCCAATTCGGGCGTGTCCGCAAAGACGCGGCGGTAGCGTGCCACAAAATCGGCCAAAGAATAGTGATGTTCCTGCGTGCCATGCTGCTCCAGCACATAGGTGGCGGCCAGGCTGGCAATGCGCCCGGTCACCGACCAGGGGAAGCCGTGCAGGAAGCCGACGATCAGGCCGGCGCGGTACGCGTCGCCCACGCCGGTCGGTTCACCCGGTTTTTCCGGCAGCGCCACCGGGATCTCAACCTGGGCGCCGCGATCGAAGATCACCGAGCCGTGTTCGCCGCGGGTCACCACAATGGTGGGCAGCAGCGCCCGCAGCGCCTGTTCGTCAAGACCCGTTTTGTTTTGGATCATGGCGAACTCATAATCGTTGCAGGTGAGAATACGTGCGTGGCGCATACCGATCAACAGGTCCTCAGCAGATAGGCGAATGATCTGCTGGCTGGGGTCATAAATGTAGGGGATGGCTAGGTCCGCCGCTTCTTGAGCGTACTTGGTCATGGCCGCGGGGTCGTTGGGCGAGATGATGACCAGGTCAACAGCGGCGCGGCGCAGGTCACGCAGAGAAAGCTCAGAGGCGCGGGCCATCGCCCCGGTGTAGAACGAGGCGATCTGATTCTGGCGCAGGTCGGTGTTGACAAAAAAGGAGGCGGTGAAATCCTGGGGGTAGATGGTGATGCCCGAGGTATCAATCCCCTGGTCTTCGAGCCAGCGCTGATAATCGCCAAAATCCTGGCCTGCCGTGCAGAACAGATAGGATTGCGCCCCGAGCAGGCGCAGGCTGTAGGCAATGTTGGCGGCGCAGCCTCCGCGTTGGCGGCGCATCGAGTCCACCAGGAAACTCACGCTCAGGGTGTGCAATTGGTCAGGCAGGATATGATCGGTAAAGTGGCCGGGGAAGGACATGATGTAATCATAGGCCAGCGATCCGGTAACAACGACAGCCATCGTTCTTGTAATTCCTCCTACGCTCTGCCGCCCCTATGACCGCGCAGCCCGGCTGCGCGACCGCGCAGCCCGGATGCGCGCTTCGGCGGCTTCTTTGGCCTGGCGCAGGCTGACGGTGAAAGGCGGATAACAAATACCCTCTTCGGTCATGATGCCGGTGAGGTAACGATGCGGAGTCACATCGAACGCGAGGTTCAACACGGGTACCTGGGCTGGCGCCACGGCGACGCCGCCGACATGGGTGACTTCGTCGGCCGCCCGCTCCTCGATCGGAATGTGGTCGCCAGAGGGGAGGTTCAGGTCAACCGTGGAGGTGGGAACCACGGAATAGCAGGGAATGCCATTCTCTTGGGCCAGCACGGCCAGGCTGTAGCTGCCCACTTTGTTAGCCACATCGCCATTGGCCGCCACCCGATCGGCGCCGAACAGCACCACATCCACCTTGCCGGTCCGCATCAGGTGCCCGGCGGCATTGTCGGCAATCAGGGTCATGGGGATGCCGTCCTGCATCAGTTCCCAGGCGGTCAGGCGCGCGCCCTGCAGGCGCGGGCGAGTTTCATCTACCCAGACGTGTACTTTTTTGCCCTGTTCGACGGCGGCACGCACGACGCCCAGCGCGGTGCCGTAGTCCACCGCGGCCAGCGAGCCGGTGTTGCAATGGTGCAAAATGTTGGCGCCATCGAGAATGACGGCCGCGCCGAACGCGCCCATACGCCGGTTGATCTCGACATCTTCGTCGGCCAGGCGCTCGGCCGCGGCCAGCAAAGCGCTGCGGAGGTCATCCATGTTTGGCAAAACCAGGTGATACGCGAGGTCGAGCAAGCGTTGGGTGGCCCAACTGAGGTTGACAGCGGTGGGACGGGCCGCATCGAGCACGGTCTTGGCGGCTTGCAGGTCAATCAACAGGCTATCGCGTGTCTGCGCCGGGCTTTGGAGCGCAGCCAGGGCCATGGCATAAGCACCGGCCGCACCGATGGCCGGCGCACCGCGAATCGTCATGTTATGAATCGCCGCGGCCACGGCCCGATAGTCGGCGAATTCGGGCAGTTCCAGCCGGTGCGGGAGCAGGCGCTGGTCAATCATCTGAACGGTGCGGTTATTGCTATTCCACCAAATCGTGCGCATGAAAACTCCGGGTACTCATCGTGCCGCGCGGCGGGCGTCTGCTCGCGGTCAATAAAAAAGCGCCCCTGGCAACGGCCAGCAGGCGCAAAAAGATGCGAGAGCCAACTCTCATCTTTCAGGCGAGCGTAGCCTACACTCCCTGCCGGAATTGGCACCAGCGAAAATCACAGGTTGCCGGAGGTTCAATGGGCCGCTCCCTCCCCTCCTCTGGATGAGTTTCCAGTTCTAAATTGTTACAAGCCGGGCGATAGTAGCACAGGCCATCGCTTTTGTCAAACAGTTATTCGGCAAACTGAGAGAGGGCATGGCGCAGGCGTTCCTCGACGCCGCTGATTTCGCGTGGGATGCGCTGCACCGCGCGCTGTGCTTCGACGACGCTGTAGCCGAGCGCGGTCAGCGCATCAATCACTTCGGCATCCGCGGTGGTCATCGCCAGCAGTTCTTCGGTGGCCGCCACCGTTCCGATGCGATCCCTGAGTGTCATGACGATCTTTTCGGCCGTCCTCTTGCCCACGCCTGGCACGCGCGCCAGGATGCCGGGCTGCTCCTGGCTGACGGCCAGCCGGATTGCCTCTGGGGACATGGCCGACAGGAGCGTGAGCGTGCCTTTCGGCCCGACGCCGGGCACGGTCAGCAGCAGGTGGAACAGATCGAGCGCTTCTTCACTGGCAAGGCCAAACAGGCTGAGGTTGTCTTCGCGCACCTGCAGATGGGTGTGCAGGGTGATTTCCTCGACCGTGCGCGTGCTCACCAGGACATCGGCGGGCACAAACACCTTGTAGCCAATCCCGCCGACGTCCACGATGAGATAGTCTTTGCCACGCGCCACGACTTGTCCACGCAGACGAGCGATCATCTTCTGCCTCCCTGTCCCTGGCGTCCAGCTGGCGCCCCGCGCTGAGGTTGATCCATCGTGCTGCGGTGACTCATTCCAGGCCGGGCTGTTCGCAAAACTTGTAACCGGCCCCGCGCACGGTTAAAATGTGGGTGGGTTTGGAGGCGTTTTCTTCGATCTTCTCGCGCAAGCGCCGAATGCCAACCTCGACCAGGTTAGTGCCGCCCATCACGTCGTAGCCCCATACATCGCGGAACAGCTGCTCTTTGGAGGTCGGCTTGTTGGCCCGCGTCATCAGATAAGACAGTAGTTGATATTCGATCGGCGTCAAGTGGATCGTTTCGCCCTCCACCATGACCTGGTGCAGGCTGGTATTGAGCGTCACGCGGCCAATCCGCAAGATCTGTATGGCCGGTGCTTGTTCGGTCCATTCGACCCGGCGCAGGACGGCCTGGATGCGGGCATCCACTTCCTTGAAGGCGAACGGTTTGGTAATATAATCGTCAGCGCCCAATTCGAAGCCATGCACCACATCGTCCACGCTGCCCAAGGCGGTCAGCATGATGACAGGAATATCGGAACGCCTGCGAATCTCCTCACACGTTCGAAAACCATCCATGCGAGGCATCATGACATCCAGAATGACCAGGTCCACTGGCGTTTTCTCGAACAGTTGGAGCGCCTCCACGCCGTCGGCGGCCGCAAAAACGGTATGGCCGTGGGTCTCGAGCGACAGCCGAATCAGGTTTCGTAAAGGTGCTTCATCTTCGGCCAACAAGATGCGGCAGTGATGTTGAACGTCTGAGGCCGTCTTTGGTGCCATGAAACTCTCCTCCTGGCTGTTTCTAAGCGCGTGCAAGCAACGTATTGAAACGCGCTGAATGATGATGACAAACAGCAATGGCGATAGCGTCGGCGGCGTCATCTGGCCGCGGAATCTCTTCCAGGTTCAACAGCATACGTACCATCTGCTGTACCTGAGCCTTGTCGGCCCTTCCGTAGCCCACGATGGCCTGCTTGACCACCTGGGGCTTGTACTCGAACACCGGGATGTCCGCCTCTGCGGCGGCCAGCAGAACCACTCCGCGCGCCTGTCCCACCGCAATCGCCGTAGTGACATTGCGGCTGAAAAAAAGCTCCTCCACCGCCACGGCTTCCGGGTGAAATTGACTGATGATACCCGATAATTGTTCATAAATCGAACGTAGGCGCACCGGCATGGTGTGCGCGGGTGTAGTCGAAATCACCCCATAAGCCACCATAGTCAACACATCATCGGGATCATCCACCAACCCATAGCCGGTGGATGCCGTGCCAGGATCAACCCCAAGAATCAACAACCCCTGATCTCCACTCTGAGAACAGAGAACAGGGATCAGAGATCAGGTTTCGTGGAAGAAGGGAGTTCTTCCGCTTCTCCGCTTCTCCGCTTCTCCGCTTCTCCGCTTCTCCGCTCTCCGCTTCTCCGCTTCTCCGCTTCTCCGCTTCTCCGCTTCTCCGGTCTCCGGTCTCCGCTCTCCGCTCTCCGATCTCCCCTACTCCTCCTCCATCGCGGCGAGCGCCTCGTCTGTCACTTCCAGGTTGGAGTAGACTTTCGTCACGTCGTCCAACTCCTCCAGGTTTTCCATCAGGTGCATGACCTGCACCGCATCGAACGGCTCGATGGCCAGGGTTGTCTTGGGCACCATGATCAGCTCGAAGACGGTGATGTGCAAATGCTGCTTGGTCAGAGCCTCACGTACCAGTTGCAGATCACCGGGATTGGTGTAGATATCGGCTTCCCCGTCGGCAAACTGAATATCATCGGCGCCGGCTTCCAGGGCGATCTCAAAGAGTTTGTCTTCAGCTAGTTTCTGCGTCTCAATGACGATGTGCCCGCGGGCTTCGAACTGCCAGGCCACGGAGCCGGCCTCGCTCAGGTTGCCATTGGCCCGCGTAAACAGGCGCCGGACATCGCCCACGGTGCGGTTGCGATTGTCAGTGACGATCTGCAGCAGCAGGGCGATGCCGTGCGGCCCGTAACCCTCATAGAGCAGCTCTTCCAGATCGGTATCTTTGTCCGCACCAGAACCCCGCCTGACCGCGCGCTCGATGTTGTCACGGGGCATGGCGTTGGCTTTGGCTTGATCCACCGCCAGCCGCAATTTGAAATTATATTCGGGATCGCCGCCTTCGCGTGCGGCAATGGTGATCTGACGGGCCAATTTGGTGAACAAGGCCCCGCGCTTGGCATCAGCCGCGCCCTTTTTGCGCTTGATGGTTGCCCATTTGCTATGACCGGACATAACACTCCTCTGTGTTTCAAGTCAATCCAACCTGAACGACCCTGTCAATGGACCAGGCTTAGACAAAGTAATTATAGCACAGATTCGATAAACGTTGGATTCAGTAGCATAACCCTGTAGGTCACGGCCGGTTGCGCACGTGTGCTTCGACGGCGCGTATGAAGCCGAGAAAGAGCGGGCGCGGCGCGGTGGGCCGCGACTTGAATTCCGGATGGAACTGGCTGCCCAACATCCAGGGGTGATCGCGCAGCTCGGCAATTTCCACCAGGCGGCCGTCCGGCGAGAGGCCGCTGAAGACCAACCCCGCCTTTTCCAGGATGGCCCGATAGGCGTTGTTGAACTCGAAGCGATGGCGGTGGCGCTCCATCACCATGTCGCTTTGATACGCCTCAGCCGCACGCGTGCCGGGCGCCAGCTTGCACGGATAAATACCCAGGCGCATGGTGCCGCCCAGGTCCTCCACCACGCGCTGGTCAGGCATCAGATCAATCACCGGCACGCGCGTGGTGGGATCGAACTCCACGCTGTTGGGTTCATCGCTATCGAAGATGTGGCGGGCAAACTCGATGCACAACACCTGCATCCCCAGGCACAGGCCCAGATAAGGCACCTTTTGTTCGCGCGCGTAGCGCGCGGCCACAATTTTGCCTTCGATGCCGCGATAGCCAAAGCCGCCGGGCACCACAATGCCATCCACCCTCTGCAGGAGATGCATGCCGCGCCCCTTCTCCAGATCTTCCGAGCTGATCCAGATGATCTCCACGCCGTAGCCCAACGCCCAGGCCGCGTGCAGCAGCGCCTCGCGCACGCTCATGTACGCGTCCTCCAACTGGACATACTTTCCTACCACGCCGATTTTGAGCGCCGGTTTGTCGGCGCGCGCGCGTGCCACCAACGCCCGCCATTCCGCCAGGTGATCGTCCTGCGCGGTTGCCACGGCCGGCGCATAACCGAGCCGGCTGAGCACATAGTGCGCCAACCCGGCCATCTCCAGCTCCAGCGGCACCGCGTAGACAGTGTCTGCTGTGACCAGGGGCACCACCGCTTCGACGTCCACATCGCAGAAGAGGGCGATCTTCTCGCGCAGGCTGTCCTCCACGGGATGATCGGAGCGACAGACAATCACATCAGGCTGGATGCCGATGCTGCGCAGTTCGCGCACGCTGTGCTGGGTCGGCTTCGTTTTCAATTCGCCGGACGCAGCCACGTAGGGCATCCAGGTCACGTGCAAATACAGCGAGTTATCGCGCCCCACCTCTTTGCGCATCTGACGGATAGCTTCCAGGAACGGCAAACCCTCGATGTCGCCCACCGTGCCACCCACTTCGACAATGATTACCTCGGCATTGCTGGCTTTGGCCACCGCGGCAATACGGCGTTTGATCTCATTGGTCACATGCGGAATGACCTGGATGGTGCCGCCCAAGTAATCACCGCGCCGCTCACGTCCGATTACCTCTGCGTAGATCTGGCCTGCCGTCACATTACTTGCGCGGCTCAGGTTCTCATCAATGAAACGTTCGTAATGCCCCAGGTCCAGGTCGGTCTCAGCGCCATCTTCGGTGACGAAAACCTCGCCATGCTGATAGGGCGACATGGTGCCTGGATCCACGTTGAGGTATGGGTCCAGCTTCTGGATCGAAACCGTGACCCCGCGACTCTTGAGTAACCGCCCCAGGGCGGCCGCGGTGACGCCCTTGCCCAGTGAGCTGACGACGCCACCTGTTACAAAAATATAGTTGGTCATGAAGGCTCTCTTGCTCCCCGATTCACTCCCCGACTCAGCCGGTGCTTGCGTGAATCACGCCGGCCGCCGCGGTTGCCGCGGCCAACGTGACGTTGGACTAAACAAAAAAGACACGGAGTATAAAGTCTCCGTGTCCCTGGGCGGCGCTGAAAAAGCGGGCCGCTGCGAATCTGCACCGCTGATTTCACTTGCTAGGTCCTGCGCTGGTTTTGGGCAACAACCGCCTCGCCTGCCGCTCATGCCTGCAAGTATAGCGTAACATGACGAGATGTCAAAAGTGCGGGCACGCAGGCACAGCGCGCCCGGCGCCGTCACCTGGCGAGGATGCCGGTCAAATTTTGCACCCTGGGCAATGTGCGCTAGGATATGGCAACTGTTGTTACCGACTATCCATCACAATCATCTGTAACCTGGAAATGAGCTATCATGCCTCTTACCTGCGTCGCGCTCGACCTGGAGACGACCGGCCTGAACGCTGAACGCGATGCCATCATCGAGATCGGCTGTGTCAAGCTGGAAGACGGTCGCATCACCGACGAATGGTCAACCCTGGTCAATCCGGGACGGCCGATTCCCCTGGGCATCACCCAACTGACCGGCATCAGCAGTGCGGATGTGGCCCAGGCGCCGCCCCTGGCCCTGGTTGGCCCGCCGCTCCTGCGCTTTGTGGGCAATCTGCCCATCGTCGGCCACAACATCGGCTTCGACCTCGGCTTTCTCGCCCAATTCGATCTCTTCCGCCAGAACCTGGCCATTGACACGTTCGACCTGGCCACGGTGCTGCTGCCGCGCCAGGAACGCTACAACCTGACCACGCTGGCTGCGCGTTTCAACATCACCCTGGCCGACGCGCACCGCGCGTTGGACGACGCCCGCGCCAGCCTGCATCTTTTCCTGGCGTTGATCGAGGTCGGCAGCCGCCTGGCGCCCGCTGTGCTGGCCGAGATTCGCCGCCTGACCGCTCACAGCCAGTGGGCCTTGCGCCCCATCTTTCACGAAATGGCAGCCCTTGCCGCCTCCACCGACCCGCGTCGCGCCACCCCCCAGGTCGTTCCCGGCCGCGCGCGCTGGACCGACGCGAGTTACGACGCGGCGCTCCACCCCCGCCGCGTACCCGTGGCGCTGGACGTTGACGCGTTGGCAGATCTCCTGGCGCCAGGCGGCCGGCTCGCCGCCATCTTTCCCGGCTATGAGCATCGCCCGCAGCAGGTTGACATGCTGCGCGGCGTGGCTGACGCGTTCAATAACGCGCACCATCTACTGGTAGAGGCGGGCACCGGCACCGGGAAGTCGTTGGCCTACCTCCTGCCCGCGGCTCAGTACGCCATCCAAAACGACACCCGCGTGGTCGTTTCCACCAACACCATCAACCTGCAGGATCAGCTTGTGGGCAAAGACATCCCCGCGCTGCAACCCCTGTTGGCGACACCCGCGCGCGTGGCCCTGGTCAAAGGGCGCACCAACTATCTGTGCCCGCGGCGCTTCAACTACCTGCGCAGCCGCAGCGACCTCAGCGAGGACGAGGTACACCTGCTGGTCAAGGTGCTCATCTGGCTGCAGCACACCCAGACCGGCGATCGTGACGAGATGATGTTTACCAAGGCGACGGAGCAGCCCGTCTGGTCGCGCGTCTGCGCGGAACGCGATTCATGCAGCACGGCCCAATGCCAGGCGCTGCCCGGCGGCCCCTGCTTCTTCCAGCAGGCGCGCAACCAGGCCGAGAGCGCACATCTCATCGTGGTCAACCACGCCCTGCTCCTGGCCGACATCGCCGTGGAAAACCGGCTGCTGCCAGCCTATGCCCACCTGATCGTGGATGAGGCGCATCACCTGGAGAATGCCATCACGCAGCAGATGGGTTTCCAGGTCACGGCCGCGTCGTTCCTAGCCTTCTTGAATGAGCTTTATCCGGCCGGCGGTGGCCGCGGGGGCGGCTTGCTCAGCACCGTGCGCCAGCAGGTGGCCGGGGTGGCCTTTGGCACACGTAGCCAACTCTGGCTGTGGCTGCAGCGCAGTCAAGATGCAGTGACCACCAGCCGTGAGCGCCTGCCCGATTTCTTGCGCACCCTGCTGGCCTTTGTCGCCGAACAGACGCAGGGCAGCACCGCCTATGACCAGCGCGTGCGCCTGACACCCAGCGCCCGCGTCCAACCGCTGTGGGATCGCGTCGAAATCCAGTGGGACCACCTGGCCGTCGCCTGGCGCCAACTGTGCGAACAGATCGAACATCTGCGCCAGGCGCTTGTCATCCTGGCCCAGGACGACCCCGCCGCTTTCGAGACATCAGCCACCGAATTGGCCGGCGCGGCGCAGCATCTGCGCAATCTGGATGAGCAGGTCTCCGCGCTCGTTTCGCACCCCGACCAGAACGGCATCTACTGGCTGGAACTGGCCGCGGAAAACGAACGCACCGATGCCGATCCGCTCTTCCGTCTTTCCCTGCGCGCGGCGCCGCTCCAGGTGGGCGGGCTGGTGGCGCAACACCTGCTGCGTGACAAGCAGGCGGTCATCATGACCTCAGCCACCCTGCGCACGGCCGGCTCATTTGATTTTCTGGCGGAGCGCCTGCACGCCTGGGATGTGCCGACGCTGGCGGTTGGCTCGCCTTTCGACTATGCGGCCTCCACCCTGCTCTGCTTGCCCACCGACATCCCTGACCCCAATGCCCAGGGCTATCAGACGGCCGTGGAGCGGGCCATTGTGGACATCGGCCGGGCGACCAAGGGGCGCATGCTGGTGCTGTTCACCGCGTACAATCAACTCAAGCGCACGCGCGACGCCATTACCCCGCTCCTGGCCCTGAATGACATCGTGGTGTTCGAGCAAGGCGGCGGCGCCTCGCGGCGTCAGTTGATGGAAAACTTCAAAAACACCGAACGCTCGGTGCTGCTGGGCACGCGCAGCTTCTGGGAAGGGGTGGACATCCCCGGCGAAGCGCTGAGCTGCCTGGTCATCGTGCGGCTGCCCTTTGCCGTGCCCAACGATCCCATCTTTGCCGCGCGCAGCGAAGCCGTCGAAGAGCCGTTTCTCCATTACGCCGTGCCCGATGCCATCCTGCGCTTCAGCCAGGGCTTTGGCCGCCTGATTCGCACCCGGAGCGACCGCGGCGTCTGCGTCATCCTCGACCGCCGCGTGCTCAGCAAACAGTACGGGCAGCAGTTCATCGAATCGCTGCCCACCTGCACCCTGTTCAAAGGCCCGCTCTCCATCCTGCCGGAACAGGCCGCCCGCTGGCTCGCTCCGCCCGCCGACCGGGCGCCGCGCTGAGCACGCCGAATGAATTCGGCTCAACGCAAGCGGCGCAAACGACGCAAACGATTTTCGAGATGACGCTTGCGTCTCTTGCGCCTTTGACGTTTGCCGGGTTATGCTCACCGTCCCGTAAGGACGCCCTGACCTTAACGCCGCCCCCCCACACCCACCGTCCCGTAGGGACGCCCTGACCCCCGCCGATTGAAGAGCCCGCCCCGCGCCCCCCAACCGCCCCTCCCGACCGCCGACCCCCTCGAGCCACCACTATAATGGATGGGAAAAACTAGACAGAAAAATGGTCGGAGTTAAGGTACAATCTCCCTACTCCTACGATGCTTGTCTTCATGCAATGGCCTCCGGTGTCACGGCCAGGAAATCGCGTGTGGAGTATCGCCTGTACTCAGGGTGATCAGGCGTCGCGTACGCCAGGTATTCATGGTCAATAGAACCATTCCATGCGGCAACTACCGTCTTGTTACGCGCAGGATGCGGATGGTGGGGCCGGGGCGGCGCCAGGGGTCGGGCTTCAACTCGATGACCAGGGGCAGTTCGCGCCAAAAGCGTTCGTAGGCCGCGATGACGTCGGCGTAGCGGGCCGGTTCGGCGTAGAAGCGGTCGTAGATATCGCTGCTGCCAACGACGAAGCGGGCGCCGCGCTCGCGGAAGTACTCTGGCGTTGACCTGCCGAGCGTGGGCACCTCCTCCAGTTTGATCGTTGCGCTCCAGAAAAGCCCGGTATACCACTCACTGCCCACGACGGTCTGCGCGGGCACGTGCTCTGCGAACCAGCGAATGGCGAGAATCTGCGTATCGGGCTGCGCGCTTTGGTAGGCGCGGCGCAGCGATGTGAAGAGCGGTTGGCCCAATGTCAGCAGAAGTAGCGCGGCCAGGCTAAGGCTCAGCGCCATGCGCTTCTTACTTCCAGAGCCTGATGGACGCAGATGAATTTCGTGCTCGTTGCTGCGACCTGCCGCCGCCCGCGCCAGCGCGCGGGTCACCGCCTGCACGCCCTGCGCGCTCCACAGCGCCACGACCGGCAGCGCCGGCACCAGCCAGTGATCCCAGCGCAGGTTCGACGCGCCGATGCCCAGCCAGTAGAGCAACGGGAAGGCGAGCAGAATCAGGCTCGCGCCTCGCCCTGCGCTGGACGACCGGCGCGGCGTGACCAGGCCCACGATCGCGAGGAGGATGGCCGGCCAGCCGACTGCGCCGGGCAAAGCGACCGCCACATACCGCCCCCAGTTCTGCAAGCCGGGCAGCCGCTCCGCGCCCGCGTGGCCGCCGCGGTTCTCGAAGAGCAGATTGGGGATGGCGTGCGGCCAGTCGAGAAGGACGTAGGGCGAGGTCAGCGCAAAGGCGACCGCCGCCGCCAACGCAGCCAGGGCGAACGCGCCAAAGTCGAGCTTGCGGCCGCGTCCGCGCTGCGTGAGCCAGGCGACGAGCCAGGCGACGAAAACCACGCCCGTGGTGATTTTGGTGGACGCGGCCAGGCCCGTCGCCGCGCCGGCGATCAGCGCCCAACGGCGTGAGGGATGGTCGGCAAAACGGATGGCGGCGTAGATGCCGAGCGTGACGAAGAAAGCGGCTGGCGCATCACTGCGCGCCCAGGTGGTCCACTCGCGGTGCATGGGGTTGACCGCGAGGCATAGCGCCGCCAGCAGACCCAGGCGATGCCCGCCCAGCCGCTTGCCCAGCAGCCAGACGAGCGCCACCGTGGCCACGGCCCAGGCGATGCTGAGCAGGCGTGCCGTCGCGTAGAACAGGGTGGGGTCGCTGGTCAGCAGAGCCTGCAGCGCGGCCGGCTGGTCGAACTGGCCGGCCGCGTGCCCAGCGACGTAGATCAGGCCGTAGAGCAGCGCCAACGGGTAGATGACGGTGGAGCCGGGATGCCCAAACCAGTGCGGATTGAGATCGCCACCCACCACCATCCGCACCGCCGGGACGATGAAGGCGTTCTCACCATCGCCGGTCAGCACGTAGGGCAGGCCGAACCAGAAACCGTAGACGCGCAGCCCGAACGCCACAATCAACACCGCCCACAGCGCTCCCGCTCGTTGCGCTTGCCTGATCGTGTTCATCTAAGAATTCTCAACAAGTGCGATGACGCTTACCCGGTTTGCCCGATTTGAATAAACGGCAGCAGGGCGTCCTTGAATTCTCCCGGTTTTTCGATCTGCGGTGAATGGCCGCAGTCGGCGAAGACGACTTCGGTGTAGGCGCCGCCGTTGGCCTGATAGGCGTCCAGGACGTGGCGGAGCTGGCTGACCATGGGCTGCGTAGGGTAGACATCGGCACCAGGCCAGCCGGGGACAAAGCCGAGCTGTCCGAGAAAGCCAAAATCGAAGAAGGAGGTATCCGAAACGATTTGATCGTCCGCGCCGCGAATCCAGAGCACGGCCGGCTGGGGGTCAATCGCGGCGAAGTCTCTCAAGTTACAGTAGGCGGGCGAGAAGGCGTTGTTGATACCGCCGGCGCCCGGACCCACGCCAGGCCAATTGGCGGACGGTCGCATGTCGCCGGGATAGAAGTCATCGCCCACCTTGGTGGTGAGCATGGCGTCCACAAAAGCCTCTTCACGAGCGGGCGCGGGGTGAAATGGCGGCTTGAAGTAGAAGGTATTCATCACGTTGCGCGGGCTGTTGGGGCTATCACTGCCGCGGTCGCCGTTGAGCAGGCGCTGGGCAAAGTCCGGATTGGCCGTGCCGCCGCCGGAGCCGGCAAAATCGGCGTAGTCCGGTTCACCGTTGGCGCCCTTGGTGCCACCGAAGCCAAAAGGCGACATGGCGGACACCAGGGTGAGCGAGCGCACCTGGGCCGCATGGTCCACCGCGTACTGCATGGCAATGCCGCCGCCGGCCGACCACCCGATCAGATGGAAGGGGCCAATACCGACTGCTTCGATCAGACTCTGCAGATCGTCTGACCAATCGCGCAGGCCGCGGGTGGCGTCAATGGGGAGAGCTTGGGTGTCGCCATAGCCGCGTTGATCGGGGGCGATGACGTAGGCGCCCTGGCCGGCCAGAACTTGCATGGTCTCCTCCCAGAAACGGGCGGAAGAGACATTGCCGTGCAACAGGACAACCGGCTCAGCGCTGGACTGACCGGCGGTCAACACGTTCATTTCCAGACGCGCAGTCTGGATACGCTGCATCGTGATACCGGGAAGAAGTGGAAAAACAGACATGGCATAGTTCCTTTCATCATAGCTTTCATCATAGCTTTCATCATAGCTAACTGCTAACTGTTATCGCGGTCTATGCGGTCTATAGTGAAAATGGCTGTCGCGCACCGCAGGCGCCTATTTTACCACAGCGCAGACGTATCTCCATAAGTATTTCCATAGGTCAGGAATTCCAAATGCACCCGGAATCGAGGCTTCAGCCGGTCTGCCACAGGATTCTCAAGTGCCCAATAACCGGCTAAAGCCCAATGGCACTAAGATTTGGTGGGTTCCCGTAGTTGCTCAAGCAGGGTTTGGCGAGCATCGGTTCGGGAGCCCTTTAGGGCAGGATAGACGGCTGGACGACGCCGTACGGCGCGCGGCTCGATGCGAAAGCGTTTTCGCGGCGGCAGCTGCGCTTGGCCAGGCGATCGAGCAGGCGCTGGAACAGCTTTTTGACCTGCCTGGCCGATTTGGGGGCCTGCCAAGTGAGCCAGAAGTTGCATATGCGGCGCCAGCAGCGCGTGAAGCTCAAGGCCAGCGGTGAAAGTCCGGCGCCCTGGGCAGCTTTGGCCATGTAGCCTCGGATAAGGTTGTAGGCCAAGAGACCGGCGGTCAATTCTTTGCGAACGATATCCGGCGATTGGCCGGTCAGCAAGCCCATGTCCAGTGTATCTTTAACATAGCGGATATCCAGTTCGACGTGCCAGCGGAGACCATACAGTTCGACCAGTTGGGCAATGGTGTAACGGCTGGCATCCAGGAGCGTGGTGAAGAGGTACAGGTCTACCGGGCGAAAACCCGGCCGCTCCACCCGCACATAGATCAGCCGACCGGCAATCGGCTCCGCGGACATCTCGGGCTGTAATTGATCATTTTTTGTCGGTTGCCAGGACACAGCCAAATCTTCACCCGCGTGCAACTTGCGCTTGCCTAAGGCGTGTGCCCGCCTGCGGGTCAAGCGCAAGAGCACATCTACGCCATAGTGCCGCGCCGCTTGGGCGACACTGAACACGCCAAAATTGCGGTCGCCGACGTAGACACTGCCCGTCACGGCTTGTGCCAGCAACTTGACGGCGAGCGCCTGTTCACTGGTGTACAGTGCGCCGTCCACGACGCCCAGGAGCGCCCCGCTGAACGGGCAGAACGCCACCACGGTTTGCATAATGGCCCAAAACGTCTCGCCATGCTGGTTCTTATGGCGGCCATAGTGCGCCACCAATTCGGGTTCCGGCTCCAGCAGGAAGGTCGTCCCATCGAACAGGGCCACCGGATGGCCGAGCCAGAGGCCATTGGCGCCTAACGCCTGCCGCACCGTGTGGGCCGTGTGGCCTAACGCACCTTCTAACACCGCCAGGGGCAAGCGTTGCCGGCCTTGGCTGTAGGCCGAAGTGCTTTCCGACCGCAAGCGTTGCGACAGCGGCTCGGCGTGCCGCTGGTCCAGGCGGTCGACGGCGCCCGTGCCGACGTAACTCACCACCGCATCCAGGCTGTGGTCGGCGTTGAGGCGCTGATAAATCATGCACCACGTCAGAATCAACGGCGTGAAGATGCGCTCATAGAACCGTTTCTTGGTGGCCTGGACCAGGTCACGGAGCACTTGAACCGGCAGGAGTTCCTGAAATACCGGCAACAGTTCCGCCGAACTCGGTCGGCGGGCGGATTGAGCGAGAGCAGCCATGGACGCCTCCTTTCCTAAAACCCAAGCCCAGGAAGCATACCCGCTTTCGCTCGAAAACACCAGACGCCGACTTGGCTCTCAGGTGTGAAATCTTAGTGCCATTGGGCTAAAGCCTTCATTCCCAGGAATTCCAAATGCACCCGGAATCGAGGCTTCAGCCGGTCTGCCACAGGATTCTCAAGTGCCCAATAACCGGCTAAAGCCTTCATTCCCAGGAATTCCAAATGCACCCGGAATCGAGGCTTCAGCCGGTCTGCCACAGGGTTCTCAAGTGCCCAATAACCGGCTAAAGCCTTCATTCCAGATGTCTTCAGCGACCACGTTTGGAATTCCTGCTGGCGAACGCCATCAGCAGTTCCAAATGTAGCCATCCATGTGACTGGCCAGCGCCAGGCCGTCCTGGTGGGCGCGACGCGTCCCGTAGGGACACCTGACCTTAGCCATCATCGCACGAGCCGTATCCGTCCCGTAGGGACGGTTGAATCCATCCCCCGCGGTCGTGGTATAGATTGCGCTCGGGGCGGCCTCATTCAATCGTCCCTACGGGACGACGGGTGTGGGGGGGCATCGCTCGCTCAAGTCAAGGCGTCCCTACGGGACGACGGGTGTGGGGGCATCGCTCGCTCAAGTCAAGGCGTCCCTACGGGACGACGGGTGTGGGGGGGCATCGCTCGCTCAAGTCAAGGCGTCCCTACGGGACGACGGGTGTGGGGGGGCATCGCTCGCTCAAGTCAAGGCGTCCCTACGGGACGACGGGTGTGGGGGGGCATCGCTCGCTCAAGTCAAGGTGCCCCTACGGGGCGCCGCAGTTCCAAATGTAGCCATCCATGTGACTGGCCAGCGCCAGGCCGTCCTGGTGGGCGCGACGCGTCCCGTAGGGACACCTGACCTTAGCCATCCATCATCGCACGAGCCGTATCCGTCCCGTAGGGACGGTTGAATCCATCCCTTGCGGTCGTGGTATAGATTGCGCTCGGGGCGGCCTCATTCAATCGTCCCTACGGGACGACGGGTGTGGGGGGGCATCGCTCGCTCAAGTCAAGGTGCCCCTACGGGGCGCCGCATTTCCAAATGTAGCTTTCCAACGCCCACAATCCCTCTTGCTGCCCACCTATCTCGGGGATTTTGGGCCAAAACCGCCCGAACGAGGAGCGCAGGCCCATTTACGGGCAGCCATTCCGTTCACATTTGGAATTGCTGCTGGCGAACGACAGGCATTGACACCGGTAGCAACGTATGCTATGATAGGCTCAGATGTTTGACTGGGATCACGGGATGATTCAAGTCAGATGTCATGGTCTATCATGTGTTTCATTTATTTCATCTATTTCAATGATGTCATGGCTGGATGATCAGCGCGAGAGAGCACCTGGGCAAATCACCCAGGTCGCCGAAGGGGCACCCTGACCAGAAATACCGGGTCTGGCGGGCAATCTCTCAGGCAAAAAGATCGCGTTAGGACAGCACTCTGGAGAGCCGATGGCAGGGTCAGGCTGGCCGTGCCGTCGCACCGACGGGGCAATTTCCCGCACACGCGGCGAAAATCTCTCAGGTGCCAAGGACAGAGGGAATCGGGTATGTATCGCACGCGATACCTGCCCGATTCCCTTTTCTGTTTGGAGTTGGCGTCAGGCGGAAAAGCACAGGATCTGTAACCGAAACCGACGGACCAAGTAAAGAACACGTTGTCTTCAGGGAGGGATGAGGAGGGACAGGATGAATCGAACGTTTTTGTACGATGTTCACGTGGCCCTGGGCGGGCGCATGGTGGATTTTGCCGGCTGGGAATTACCGGTGCAATACCCCACCGGCCCGTTGGAGGAGCACAAGCGCGTGCGTGAGGCGGCGGGTCTGTTCGACATTGACCACATGGGACAGGTCGTCGTGGCCGGACCAGACGCGCTCAGCTTCCTGCAGAAAATCCAGGTCAACGACATCAGCACGATGGCGATCAACGATGCTCGCTACAGCCTGATGTGCTATGCCGACGGCAGCGTCATTGATGACATTTTTCTCTACCGTGTGGCGGGCGCAAGCTGGTGGGTCATTGTCAATGCGTCCAACCGCAAGAAGGATGTGGAATGGATGCAGACGCAAGCGGTGGGCATGAACGTCAGCGTAACCGACATTTCGGATGACACCTACATGCTGGCCCTGCAAGGCCCCCAGGCGCAGGCGATCCTCCAAAGATTGACCGACCTCGACCTGGCGACCGTCAAGTTCCACACCTGCGCGCAGGTCACGGTCGCGGGCGTCGTGACCCTTCTGGGCGCCACCGGCTACACGGGCGAGTACGGCTACGAGTTGTTCTTCCCTGCGGCGCAGGCGGTGGCCCTGTGGAACGCCATCCTGGAGGCAGGCAAGCCGGAAGGCATCTTGCCCTGTGGCCTGGCCGCGCGCGATTCGCTGCGCTTCGAGCCATGCCTGCCGCTCTACGGGCATGAGATTCACGCCCGCGTGGA
Organism: Candidatus Amarolinea dominans; assembly: GCA_016719785.1. Taxonomy (NCBI): domain Bacteria; kingdom Bacillati; phylum Chloroflexota; class Caldilineae; order Caldilineales; family Candidatus Amarolineaceae; genus Candidatus Amarolinea; species Candidatus Amarolinea dominans. The sequence continues at coordinate 176,281 of JADJYJ010000018.1, read as the reverse complement.
TCCGATCAGCGCGCGCTTGAGCTGGGCGGTCAGTTTCAAGAAGGGCGACTTCAGCGGCCGCGAAGCCCTGCTCAAGATCAAGCTGGAAGGCCCGGCGCAGCGCCTGGTGGGCTTCGAAATGGTGGAGCGCGGCGTGCCCCGCGCCGAGTACCCGGTGGCGATCGCCGGCCAGGTGGTGGGCGTTGTCACTACTGGCATGAAATCGCCGACCACGGACCGCTTCGTGGGGCTGGCCTATGTGCCGGCCGCGAGCGCGGCGGTGGGCAGTCAGATTGACATTGTCATTCGGGACACGCCCAAGAAAGCAACCGTAGTGAAGACGCCGTTCTACGTGGCGGCCTATCGCCGCTGAGCCGCGGCGCAAACCGCCGGCTCTTGCTCGACAGCATGATCTGCCTGTTGTTTCTGTCTATCTATTCCTGTTCTATCTGTTTTTTTGCTAAAGGAGATTACCATGAGCTACAAATTCGATCCCGCCGCCCGCTATGCCAAGTCTGATGAATGGGTGCGCCTGGACGGCGACACCGCCGTGATCGGCATCAGCGACTATGCCCAGAATGCCCTGTCCGATGTGGTGTACATCGAGCTGCCGGGCGTGGGTACGCACTACGCGCAGGGGCAGCAGTGCGCCACGGTCGAATCGGTCAAGGCCGCGTCTGACATCTACGCGCCGCTGGGCGGCACGGTCATCGCGGTCAACAGTGCGCTGGAAGATACGCCGGAGAAGGTCAATGAGGACCCGTTTGGCGAAGCCTGGCTCTTCAAGATGAAGCCAGACAACACCGCTGAGCTGGAGAATCTGATGACACCGGCTGCGTACGCCGCCTACTGCACGACGCGCGAACATTAGACGGCAAAGGAGCCAACAGCGATGAACTTTAGCCCTGGCTATGTGCCCAACACGGACGCGGACCGCCAGCAGATGCTGGCGACCATTGGCGTGGCGTCGGTGGATGATCTGTTTCACGACGTGCCGGCCGACTTTCGCTTTCCGCGCCTGAATTTGCCGGAACCGGTCAGCGAGTACGAAATTTTGCAGGAACTGCAGGCGCTCAGCAGCGAGGATGCCGACGCCGATACCGCGCCCTGCTTCCTGGGCGCTGGTGCGTATCACCACTTCGTCCCCTCCATTGTGGACGCCATCATCAGCCGCAGCGAATTCTACACGGCCTATACCCCCTATCAGCCAGAAGTAAGCCAGGGCACGCTGCAGGCCATCTTCGAGTATCAGAGCATGATCTGCGCGCTGACCGGCATGGATGTGTCGAACGCCAGCCACTACGACGGCGCCACCGCCGTGGCCGAAGCGGTCATCATGGCCCTCAACATTGGCCGCCTGAAGCGCAAGACGGTGCTCTTCTCGCGCGACGTCAACCCGCAGTACCGCGCCGTGGCCCAGACCTACACGCAAGGCATGGAGGTCAGCTTCAGCGGTTTTGCACCGGGGATTGACCTGGACGCGCTGGAGGCGCTGATTGATCATTCGTCGGCTGCCGTCATCGTGCAGAATCCCGACTTCCTGGGGCGGTTGACCAGCCCGGCCCGCCTGCGACAACTGGCCGACGCGGCGCACGCCGGTGGCGCGGTGCTCATCGTCGTAGCCGATCCGATCAGCCTGGGCATGTTCAAGGCGCCGGGCAGCTACGACGCTGACATTGTCTGTGGCGAAGGGCAATCGCTGGGCAACCCACTCAACTTCGGCGGCCCCTACCTGGGCTTTTTTGCCTGCAAGAGCGATCATGTACGGCGCAGCGCCGGTCGCATCATCGGCGAAACGGTTGATGTAGACGGCGAGCGCGGCTTCGTGTTGACCCTGAGCACGCGTGAGCAGCATATTCGCCGCGATAAAGCCACATCCAACATCTGCACCAACCAGGGCCTGGTGGCGCTCTCGGCGGCCGTCTACATGTCGGCGCTGGGCAAGCATGGCCTGCGCCGGGTGGCTGAACTGTGCTATCACAAGGCGCATTACGCCGCACAGCAGATCGCCGCGCAGACCGGCTTCGAGGTCTGGCAGGACAAACCGTTCTTCCAGGAATTCATCGTGCGCTCCGCGCTGCCGGTGGCAGCAGTCAACCGTTACCTGTTCGATGAATACGGCATCATCGGTGGCTATGACCTGAGCCAGGATTATCCCGAACTAGGCAACGCCATGCTGCTGTGCGTGACCGAGACGCTGAGCAAGCGCGATATTGACGCCCTGGTGGCGGCCCTGGCCGAGATCGAGGACGCGGGCGCCGCACAGGCCGCGCCAATCCCCCAAGATGATACCCTGCCCGAACTCGACGTGGAGAGCGAGCAAATGGATGTCGTCATAGAGGCGATGGAGGTGACCCAATGAACAGCCCAACCAACATCCCCAGCGCAGGCAGCGCCGCGACGCGCAGCGAGCCGTTGATTTTCGACCTCAGTTCTCCCGGCCGCATGGGCGCCAGCCTGCCCGCGCTGGATGTGCCGGAAGCGCCCTTGCCGCAAGATTTTCTGCGCACGGCCGCCGAACTGCCGTTGCCCGAAGTGGCCGAGATTGATGTCATGCGCCATTTCGTGCGCCTGTCCCAGAAGAACCACAGCATTGACACCGGCTTCTACCCGCTCGGCTCCTGCACGATGAAGTACAACCCCAAGGTGAATGAGAAAGCCGCACGCCTGCCCGGCTTCACCAACCTGCACCCCCTGCTGCCGGCTGAAAGCGCGCAAGGGGCCATGCAACTGATGTACGAACTGCAGGTCTACCTGGCTGAGATCAGCGGCTTCGCGGCCGTTAGTTTGCAGCCGGCGGCCGGCGCGCAGGGCGAGCTGAGCGGCGTGCTGATGATGCGCAATTACCTGTACGACCAGGGTGAGACCCAGCGCACGAAAATCCTGGTGCCAGACTCTGCGCATGGCACCAACCCGGCCTCGACGACGATGGCCGGGCTGCAGGTTGTTGAAATTCCGAGCGATGCACGAGGCAACGTGGACCTGGCTGCGCTCAAGACCCAACTGGACCAGATCGGCCGTGAAGTCGTTGGCCTGATGTTGACCAATCCAAACACCCTGGGGTTGTTCGATGAGAATGTGCTCGAGGTGATTCGCCTGGTGCAAGAGGCGGGCGGCCTGGTCTACGGCGATGGCGCCAACTTCAACGCCATCCTGGGGATCACCAAGCCGGGCGAGCTTGGTTTCGATGTGATGCACTTCAACCTGCACAAGACCTTCACCACACCGCATGGCGGCGGCGGGCCAGGCTCGGGGCCGGTGGGGTGCAGCGAGGCGCTGGCGCCCTATCTGCCAGGCCCGGTGGCGGCAATACGACCACGCGCTGACGTCGAAGAGATGGTGGACCTGGTGTGGCACATGCCGCAGTTCAGCATCGGGCGCATCAAGAGCTTCCATGGCAACTTTGGCATGCTGGTGCGCGCCTATACCTACATTCGCATGTTGGGTGAAGAGGGCCTGCGCGCCGTCAGTCAAAACGCGGTCCTCAACGCCAACTACATGCAGGCGCGACTCAAGGGCGCCTACCCCATTCCGCATGGCGACCGCACCTGCATGCACGAGTTTGTGGCCCAGGGCATTCTGGAAGAGGCGCCCACGATTCACACGATGGACATTGCCAAGCGCCTGATGGATTTTGGCTATCATCCGCCCACGGTCTACTTCCCGCTGATCGTGCGCGAGGCGCTGATGATCGAGCCGACCGAAACCGAAAGCCGCGAGACGCTCGATGGTTTCGTGGACACCCTGCTGCAGATCAAGCAGGAGGCGATCGCCAATCCGCAGCTTCTCAAAGAGGCGCCGCACACGACCCCGGTCGGTCGCCTGGACGAAGTGCGCGCCGCCCGCGATCTCAAGCTGTGCGCCACCGCGGCGGCGGAGGGGTAGGGGGAAGATCAGAGAAGAGGCGGAGAGGCGGAGAAGGGGAGAAGGGGAGAGGCGGAGAAGGGGAGAAGGGGAGAACGAGAGAAGGGGAGAAGGGGAGAACGAGAGAAGGGGAGAAGGGGAGAACGAGAGAAGGGGAGAAGGGGAGAAGGGGAGAGGCGGAGAAGGGGAAGAACTCCCTTCTTCCACGAAACCCAATCTCTGATCTCGAATCTCTAATCTCTGATCTCTAATCCCCAATCTCTGCCAGAACATCCTCCAAAGTCAACGAACGGGCCGCGTGTGCAGGCAGCATCTCTGTAGAGAGGGCGCTGCGCTGCACGGCGGCCTTGCGTTTGGTTTCGGCGCTGGCGTCCGGATGGCGCATGACCAGCGTCAGCCAGGCCACGGCTTGCGCGGGATCACGCGGCGCGGCGATGTTGACGGCCGCTTCGCTGATGACGAGCAGTGCGAGATCGCCCAGTTGCCCGTTCAGCGCAATCTGTAAGGCGCGGTGGTAGGTCTGCCGCGCCGCCGCGCTGCCGCCCTGGCGCACGAGGGCCAGGGCCAGGTTGCGCAGCGCCATGACGTTGAGATAAGTGTAACCGTTTTCCGTGCATAGCGACTCGCTCTCGTGCAGGAGCTGTTCGGCTTCAGCGTAGGCGCCGGCCAGGCACAGGGCGCCTCCCAGGGTGTTCATCGTGTGTACCAACATGCTGGGGTCACCGACCTCGCGTGCCACGGCTAATCCCTCGCGCAGATGGATCAGGGCCTGGGTCGGGTTCCCCATCACGCTGCACACCTCGCCCAGGTTCCCCAGCACCCCAGCCATGCCCCAGTGATCGCCAGCCTCGCGGTAGAGCGCCAGGCTGCTTTCAAAGTGAGGCAGGGCGGCGGCGTAATCACCCTTGCCATACGCCACGGCGCCGAGAAACAGATGGGGATAGGCCAGGTCGGTGCGCACACCCACACGCTGAAAGAGCGCCATGCCCTCCTCGATCAACCGCTGCGCCTCATCGTAGCGCGCCAGGCGAAAACCAAGCCAGCCCTGGCGAATGAGCAGCCCGGCCAGCAGCCGTGCGAGCTGCGGTTGCGCCGCCTGCGCTGCCTCGCTCAACGCCAGCCAGGCTTCCTGTACGCGTGTGCTCGCCTCGCGGAAGGCGGCGTGTCCTTCCTGAAAAGGGCCGCGCAGGTCATAGAAAACCATCAGGCTTTCCATCGCCTGGCGTAGCACGCGGCTATCCACCTCTTGTGTACCCCATTGCCAGGCGCGGCGAATCTCCGCGGCCACCGCGCTCACCTCGACCAACGCCGCCTGTCCGTCTTTGCCCTTGAGCCGCGACTCGCGCTCGTGCAGGAACGCGGCAAAATAGGCCGCGTGCCGCGCCAGGGTGGTAGCCTGCAGATCGGGCCAGTTGCCCAGTTTGTCCGCGGCATACTGATGCACCACCGGGTGTAGCTCATAGCGTCCGTCGGGCAGATGACGCAGCAGCGACTTGTTGACCAGGTTCGCCAGGGGTTTCACCTCCGCCAGCAGGCCGCGTGCGGCCGGCGCGTCGAAACTGCCGGCGAAGACGCTCGCCTGCGCCAGTGTGACCTGTTCCTCCGGGGTCAGGAAGTTCCAGGCGTGTTCGAAAACGGCGCGCAGGCTGCGATGGCGGGGCGGAGCATCTGGCCAGGTGGCGGCCAGGAAGTCGCTGGTGCGGCCGAGTTGTTCGGCAATTTCTGTACAGGACAATGCGGGCGCCTGCGCGGCCGCCAGTTCCAAGCCGAGCGGCATGCCGGCCAGCAGGCGACAGATCTGCACAATGGCCCGATAATCGGCGGCCGTGGGCGCAAAATACCGATGCTGGCGTTGCGCACATGCAACGAAGAGGGCCACGGCGTCAAAAGACAGCGGATCAACGGCTGTGTCGGTCGTTGGAAAGGCCAGCCCATCGAGATGAAAGAGCCGCTCGTCACGCAGGCCCAAGCGCGTGCGCGAGGTGATCAGAAGTTTGACGGCCGGCGCCTGTTGCATGATGTCCACCAAGAGGCTGGCGGCGGGCAGAAGATGTTCGAAGTTGTCGAGTACGAGCAGCAGCTCGCGGTTGCGCAGAAGGTCGAGCAACTGCTGAGACTGATCGTTGCCGCCGACATTCGGCGCCTGCAAGGCTTCGAGCAGCGTTGCCGGCAGGTGATGAGGGTGCGTGATGGCGGCCAGATTCACCAGACAGGCGCCGTTGATGAAATCGCCCTGCTGCAGCGCGCAGTGGGTCAGTGCCAGCGCCAGTCGCGTCTTGCCGATGCCGCCTGGCCCGATAATCGTCAGCAGGCGGCAGGCGGGATCGGCCAGGCGGGCGGCCAGGTCATCCAGTTCAGCCTGGCGTCCCACCAAGGGAGCGGACACGGCGGGTAGGGACGGCAAGGCGCCGATGGCGCGGATGCGTTCATACAACGCTGTCACTTCGGCGGACGGCTCGACCCCCAGCTCGGCGGCGAGGGTGCGACGGCAGATTTGGTATTGAGCCAGGGCGGCCGAACGCTGACCGCTGCGCGCCAGCAGGAGCATGAGCTGGCTGTGGGCCTCTTCGCGCCAGGAGTCGAGCGCCAGCAGGCGGCGCAGGCACTCGATGCCGGCCAGGTATTCTCGCCGCTGCGCATAGTGCGCGGCCAGGGTGTGCAAGGCCTGCCAGGCCTGTTCGCGCAGGCGTTCACGTTGCCAGGTCAGCCATTCATCGAAATCGGGCGCATCGCGCACATGAAAGCCTTCGAGAAAATCACCGCGGTAGAGGGTGACGGCCTGCCGCAAATGCTGCACACGCGCCGCGGCATCAGGCGCGGTTGCGGCCAGGCGCAGATTCTCCTCGAAAGCCTGCACGTCGAGCCAAAACGGCTGCGTATGGTCGAAGGTAACCGACTCACGGGTGGTGAGGACATGAACCGGCAAGAGGTGACGCAGGTTGACCAGAAGCTGGCGCAGATTGCTCTTGGCATCTGTGTCGGACATCTCGCCCCAAAACATCTCCGCCAGACGCTCGCGCGCCAGGGCGCGGTCGCTGAGTATCAGGTACACCAACAGAGCGGGCACCTTGCTGGTGATGAAACCGGTTAGTGGCGTGTTGTCGAGGGTGAATTCGAGCTTACCGAGGAGCGCAATGCGAAGTTCCGTTTTCATTCTCCAACCTGAGAATCAGACATGGATGACACGGGACGACCTGATTTCATGATGTGACGGTGTCCCGGCAAGGCATGGGCGACGGGTTGGCGTGTCAATTCACGATTTCTTTACGATGACGTGTTACCCTGCTGCAACGTTACTGTGAGCGCACCTGGAGATACCCAACACCATGACCATGCGATCATTCCATAATCACGCCAATCACGCCTATCACGCCTATCTCTTACGTATCTGGCAGGAGAAGACCACCGAGACCCCCGTGTGGCGTTTCAGCCTGGAAGACCCAAGCAGCGGTCAGCGCATCGGCTTTGCCGATCTGGCTGCGCTAACTGCGTTTTTGCTGCAACGGACCTCGGAGACCTGAGATCGGAGATCGGAGACCGGAGATTGAAGACTGGAGACCGGAGACCGGAGGAACTCCCTTCTTCCACGAAACCCGATCTCTGATCTCTGATCCCTGATCTCTGTTCTTAGACCGGAGACCTGAGATCGAAAATCGAACCGCGCTATTTTACCCGATTCGCTGCGTTCCACACAATCTTTCTGGATCCCCCCAACGCCAAGACTCACGCCTGCCCCACCTCATGCCCCAACAACCGTGAAAAACTGAGCACTTTTTGGTCTGGAGAATGAATAGTCGCGGCGGCTATCATATGGTTGGCTTTGGCTGCCTGTTTGTCGGCAGCCGGCCAGAAAATCGGTGCGTACCCACAAACGAGAAGGAGTCAACCATGTCCGCCAAGTCGCTTCGCCTTGACCCGGTCGGTCTCGGTTTTATCACACTCACGAGCACCCTGGTCATCCAACTGTTTCACAACGTTGAGCATGTCATCCAGATGTTTCAGAAATATGCCTGGCATCTCAACCGTTTTCCTGGCCTCCTGGGCCTCTGGTTTGATTTCGAGCTGGTGCATTTTCTCTATAGCCTGGCGTTGTGGGTTGCCCTTTTGGCGACGATCATCCTCTACCGCCGCAATCCCGGCATCTGGCGCGAGAGCCAGGCCGCCGCGCTGGCTCTGCAGTTTGCGCTCTGGTTTCAGGGATACCACGTCCTGGAACATAGTGTGCGTATCTGGCAGTATTTTGGCCTCGGCATGTTGTCGCCCACGCCGGGTATCCTGGGCAATTTCTTCCCCATCCTCGAACTGCATTTCTGGTTCAACAGCATCGTGACCACCGCCCTGATCATTGCCTACATCGGTTTCCGCCCCTGGTGGCGCACGGGAAAAACCCCATATCTCAATCCCCAAATCTCAAGCTGAGAGCGGGATTTTCACGAGGAGGACTTATCATGCGTTATTTGCGTGTTCCGCACGCCCCATTGGCCGAGATTCTCATCGGCGCCCTGTTGTTGGCTACGGTCCTCTTGCTGGCCGTAGTCCTGCGTACGCCCCGCGTAACGGCCTATCGGGCCGCGGCGCCACGACGTCCACGCGGCCGCACCTGGCCAACCGTGATCGGCCTGGCGCTGGTAGTGCCCTTGCTCTGGAGCCTGTTGACCTGGCCGATTTTGCAGCCGTCACGCCACAGCCTGCGCAACTGGCGCGCGGCCGTGCCGGTATGGCTGGTCAACGCCTTTATTTCGGTTGGCTTTGCCCAGGCGCCCCTCGCGCCGATGAAGCCGGACATCAACAGCGACGGTGTCGTGGACATCCAAGACCTTGCGCGCACCAGCGGCTGCTTCATGCACCCACTGACAGACCCCGGTTGTGCAGTCACCGATGTCAACCATGACAATCAAAACAGCGTGCTAGATATCGTGCGCGTGGCCGTCCGTTGGTACCAGCCGTTTACCAGGATCGCCGACAGCAGCCCCACCAACGGCGAAGATGATGTATCCATCACGCGCGAGACCGTCATCCGTTTCAGCGCGCCCATTGACGCCGCGGCCGTCCTCCCTTCCAACTTCTATGCCACTTTCGCCGGCCAGACCCTCAGCGCCCGGCTCTATCTCTCCTCCGACATGAAGACCGTGACCCTCTTTTACGATGATGACCTGCCGGCCAGCGCGCGCGTGCGCGTCACCATCAACGGCGACGCGGTGGCCGACGCGAATGGCTATGCCATGGATGTGCGCGGTAATGGCCTGGCCGGTGGCAGTGGGACAATTGACTTCGACACGCTCTCCCTTTCCACCGTGCCCGGCACGCAGGTGTGCGGCACCGTGTTCGCCTCGGAACTGGGCCTTACACCCAACGGCGAAACGACCGATGTGCCGCTGGCCGGTGTGCGTATCACGGTGGATGGCGCTGAGGCGACCATGCGCGCCGATAGCGCCAACGACGGCGCCTTCTGTCTGAACCCAGCGCCGGCCGGCAGCTTTTTTGTCCACATCGATGGCCGTACCGCCACTGCCACGGTGCCGCCAGGCGCCTATTATCCCTTCGTCGGCAAACAGTGGGCATCGGCGCCGGGGCAGAGCACCAACATTGGCAATATCTATCTGCCGTTGATTGCGCCTGACACCCTGCAGGCCGTCAGCGTCAGCAACCCCACAGCCATCACCTTTCCAGCGGCCGTGATTCAGGCCCACCCCGAACTATCGGGCACGCAGATCACCGTGCCGGCTGATTCCCTCTTCGCCAACAACGGCACGCGCGGCGGTTCCGTGGGCATTGCGCCGGTGCCGCCGGACCGCCTGCCCAGCCCGCTGCCGCCGGAGTTGGACTTCCCGATCGTCATCACCGTGCAGACCAACGGCCCGGAAAACTTCGACGCGCCGGCGCCCATCTGCATGCCCAACCTGCCGCAGCCTAGCACCGGCTTTGCTCCTTTCCCCGGCACCAAGATGGCCCTCTACAGCTTCAACCACGACACCGGTCGTTTCGAGGCCGTCGCGCCCATGACCGTCAGCGCGGATGGCGCCCGCGTCTGCACCGATCCTGGCTATGGCATTGTGGCGCCGGGCTGGCACGGCACGCAGCCAGGCGCACGCGGCAAGGGCGGCCCAATCAAGACGCTGCCGCCCAACAACTGTCCCGGTATCAACCCTTTGACGCAATGTTGCACCTCGGCCGGGCCGGTGCCACGCACCGCGGTTTCCAACCTGGCCGACTGTCCGAACCGTATTCCCAAGCCCACCTACGTGCCGCAGCCCAACGGCTGTGGGCCTGAAGGTTACGGCTACGCGATTCCTGACTGCGCGCCGGTGCTCACAGCCCTGGGAACCGTGTCGTACATCTGCTTTACCGAAGCCTGCAACGCGCACGATGTCTGCTATGGCTCGTGCAATGCCGGCGCCGGCCACAAGAACACCTGCGACGGCAACTTTCAGGACGACATGCGCTTCAAGTGCGACAGCAGCTTCCCCATTGACCCCATCGCCCGCCAGAACTGCTACGCGGCCGCGTCCGTCTACTTCAACGCTGTCAACAAGACCTCGATCGGCAATGATGCTTACAACGCGGGTCAACAGGAAGCGTGCGATTGCTGCGCTTCTGGCTCGCAGGCCGCCGCGGCGGCGCAGACGGAGCGTGTCCCCGTTGCGAACCCGACGGCTGCCTTGCTCAATCAGATCGCGCCGCCGACAGATGCCGGTCAAGAGACTGGAGCGGGCGCTGGTCAAGAGGCTGGGGCGATCAGCGCAGCGCAGCCGCAGTCAGCCGCGGCCAAAATCCTCCTGCGCGTCACATCCCCCGACGCGCCGGCCGTGGTTGACAGCAGTCTCGGCGATCTTTCCACCGGCGTTCATTACTTCGCCATTCGCAACTGGTTCACCGATGTGGTGGTGCAGCGTGGGCGCACCGGCGCCAACGGTATCGCCCATGAAAACCTGAATCTGCAGGCGCGCACCCTCTACCGCCAATACATCCTGCAGCCGTCCACGCTGCTGGTTGGCTTTGCGGATTTCACCACGCCGCTGGACGGCCTGACGATTGACTTGCCGCCAACCTACCTGGGCAATTCCACCGCGGCCGATAGCGACGGCGACGGCTTGAACGATGATGGCGAGTTGGTCATGGGCACCCAAGTCAACAATCCAGACAGCGATGGCGATGGCGTCAACGATGGCGCCGAGGTGCAGCAGGGCACCGACCCCTTGGGCGGCTTGATTGCGCAGACCGGGATCATCGCCACGACCCAGACCCCAGGCCCGGCGGTGGACATCTGTGCGGTCAACGACCTGGTGGCCGTGGCCGAGATGGAGACGGGCGTCTCGATCTTCAACGTCTTCAACAGCATCAATCCGACGATCATGGCGCAGGTCAACACGCCAGGCCAGGCGCAGTCGGTGGCTTGCGGCGACAACAATCTGCTGGCCGTGGCCGATGGCAGCGGCGGTTTGGCCGTGATTGATTTCAGCGACCCGCCGGCCGCGTTCATCAGTCACCAGGTCAACCTGGGGGGCAGTGTGCATGCGGTGGCGAGCGCGGGCAGTCTGGCCTATGCCGGATTGACCAACGGCAATGTGGTCGTGGTAGATATGCAGAGCGGCACGGTCCTGCAAACGATCAGCGCCGGCGCCGCGGCCATCGAAGACCTGTCCACAGAAAAAGAGAACCTGTTTGTGCTGCTCGACAGCCAATTACGCGCCTATAGCGTCGCCCAGGGCATCTTGACCTTCCAGGGCCAAACCGCCACGACGGGCTATGTCGCCGAAGGCATTACCGGCCGTAAGCGCCTGTTTGTCGGCGGTGGCTTTGCCTATGCAACCTCTTACCCCGGCTACGATGTCTTCGATGTCCAGAATCTCGCCTTCCCGGTGCGTGTCGGCAACGCCAGCACTCCTGGGCCGAATTCGTTCAAGCAGATTGTGGCCAATGGCTCCGGTCTGGGCGTGGCCACCGTGGGCGTCAACCCGCGCAACGATGGCACGCACGATCTGTGGCTCTACGATGTGAGCGATCCCACGCGCACCGGCGACCTGCTGACCACGTTTAGCACGCCGGACGTGGCGCGCGCCGTGGCGATCTACAACGGGTTGGCCTATGTCGCGGACAGCGCGGGCGGGATGCACGTCATGAGCTACCTGGCGTATGACACCCAGGGCATTCCGCCCACCATTGCTTTGAGTACTAACTTCGTGTCTGGTCAGGCCGAAGAGGGTAAGGTGATGCGGGTGACGGCTGCTGTCGCGGATGACAGCCAGGTGCGCTCTGTGCAGTTCTACATCAACGACGTGCAGACACAGACAGATGGTAACTTCCCCTTCGAGGTGCGCTTCATCACGCCGCGCATCAACCCGCCGCCGGCGCCAGGCCGACCCGGCCAGCCGCAGGATGCGATCTTCACCCTGCGCGCACGTGCCATTGATACCGGCGGCAATGCCACCTGGAGCGATACCATGACGGTGACGCTGACGGCCGACGCCACCGCGCCGCAAGTGACGCTGGTTGCGCCAGCCAGCAACTCGGTGAACATCCAGGGAGGGGTTAGCGCCGTTGCCGTCACCTTCAGCGAGCCGGTTGACCCTGCATCCCTCACGGCCGCCACCTTCCGCCTGTTCAACGCGGGCAACGATGGTCAGCTTGGCACCGGTGATGATCAACTGGTGAGCGGCGGCGTCATCGAGTACCGCAGCGATGTCAATATGGCCGTGTTGAGCTTCGGCGCTCCCTTGCCGCCGCAACTGTACCGCGTGGATGTCAGCACGGGGGTGACCGACCTCGTGGGTAATGCCCTGGTAGCAGCTTTCAGCTCAACCTTCCGTGTGAATCAGCCGGTGACGTGGGCGTCAGACAACAGCGGCTTCTGGGATGTTGGCAGCAACTGGAGCGGCGGCAGCGCGCCGACCGCCTCAGATTTCGTCATCATCTCACGCCCCAGCGCGGCGATAACGGTAACGGTGCGCTTTGGCGGCGCGACGGCGCGCAGCGTTACCAGTGACGAAACCCTGGAAATCAACGGCGGCGTCCTGACCGTGGCCACGCCTTCGACGAGCGCCGGGCCGGTCAAGGTGAGTGGCGGCACATTGGGCGGCGGCGATTGGGTTCTGCAGAGCGGCCTGGCCTGGAGCGGCGGCACGGTGGACGTTGCGAACGCGCGCATGACCGTCAACGGTGCGGTGAGCATCAGCGGCAGCGCGACCAAATCGTTGTGGCGAGGCACGCTTGATCTGCTGGGCACGACGACCTGGAGCGGCAGCGGCGCCATCAGCCTGTCGAACGGCGCGGTCATCAACAACCAGGCCGGGGCGACGTTCAACGCGGAGGCCGATCAAGTTTTCAACTCCATCCAGCTTGGCGGCGCGTTCAACAACTTCGGCGCTTTCCGCAAACAAAACAGCGCGGGGACGACTACCTTTACCGGTTCGATCGGCTTCAACAACTATGGCAATCTCCAACTGCAGAGCGGAACGCTGGCGATTGCGTCCAACGGCACCCAAACCGGTGACGCGCAACTGAGCGCGGGCACAGTGCTGCAATTTACCGGCGGTACCTACGGACTGAATAATGCCTCGAACATCAGCGGCGGCGATGTCCTCATTAGCAGCGCCACCGTCAACATCAACGGTCAGATCAACGTTCAGAATCTGCGCATGACGGGCGGCGCCCTGGGCGGCAGTGGTACGTTGACCGTCACCCAGAACATGACCTGGACGGCCGGTTCCTGGAACGATAACGGCACGACGGTGATCCCGGTCGGCGCAACGTTGGTCATCAACGGCAGCGTCTCGATCTGGCAGCACACCGTACACAACAAGGGCACGACCATCTGGAGCGGGGCGGGTGACATCAGCATCTCGAACGGTTCGGTGTTCAACAACCTGGCCGGTGCGCTGTTCGAGGCGCAGAACGACCGCACGATCAACTCCATCCAGCTTGGCGGCGCGTTCAACAACGCCGGCGTCTTCCGCAAGCTGAACGGTGCGGGCAACACGACGGTGACGAGCGTCACCTTCAACAACAGCAACCTGGTGCAGGTGCAGAGCGGCACACTGAAGCCGAGCGGCGGGGGCACGAGCAGCGGCGTCTTCAACGTCAGCAGCGGCGCGGTGCTGGATTTCACCAGCAGTCACACCTTGAACAACGCCACCTTCGACGGGCCGGGATTGACGCGGCACAGTAGCGGCACCTTGACCCTGACCGGTCCGGTGACGGCGCAGTTGTGGCACATGACGGGCGGCACCCTGGGCGGCAGCAACACCTTGACCGTCACCCAGAACATGACCTGGACGGCCGGTTCCTGGAACGATAACGGCACGACGGTCATCCCGGTAGGCGCAACGTTGGTCATCAACGGCAGCGTCTCGATCTGGCAGCACACCGTACACAACAGAGGCACGACAACCTGGAGCGGAGCGGGCGACATCAGCATCTCGAACGGTTCGGTGTTCAACAACCTGGCCGGTGCGCTGTTCGAGGCGCAGAACGACCGCACGATCAACTCCATCCAGCTTGGCGGGGTTTTCAACAACGCCGGCGTCTTCCGCAAACTGAGCGGTGCGGGCAACACGACGGTGACGAGCGTCACCTTCAACAACAGCAACCTGGTGCAGGTGCAGAGCGGCACACTGAAGCCGAACGGCGGCGGCAGCAGCAGCGGCGTCTTCAATGTCAGCAGCGGCGCGGTGCTGGATTTCACCAGCAGTCACACCTTGAACAACGCCACCTTCGACGGGCCGGGATTGACGCGGCACAGCAGCGGCACCTTGACCCTGACCGGTCCGGTGACGGCGCAGTTGTGGCACATGACGGGCGGCTCCCTGGGCGGCAGCAACACCTTGACCGTCACCCAGAACATGACCTGGACGGCCGGTTCCTGGAACGATAACGGCACGACGGTCATCCCGGTAGGGGCCAACCTGGTCATCAACGGCAGCGTCTCGATCTGGCAGCACACCGTACACAACAAGGGCACGACAACCTGGAGCGGCGCGAGCGACATCAGCATCTCGAACGGTTCGGTGTTCAACAACCTGGCCGGTGCGCTGTTCGAGGCGCAGAACGACCGCACGATCAACTCCATCCAGCTTGGCGGGGTTTTCAACAACGCCGGCGTCTTCCGCAAGCTGAGCGGTGCGGGCAACACGACGGTGACGAGCGTCACCTTCAATAACAGCGGCAGCGTGGAAGCGCAGAGCGGCACACTGAAGCCGGGCGGCGGGGGCACGAGCAGCGGCGTCTTCGACGTCAGCAGCGGCGCGGTGCTGGATTTCACCAGCAGTCACACCTTGAACAACGCCACCTTCGACGGGCCGGGATTGACGCGGCACAGCAGCGGCACCTTGACCCTGACCGGTCCGGTGACGGCGCAGTTGTGGCACATGACGGGCGGCTCCCTGGGCGGCAGCAACACCTTGACCGTCACCCAGAACATGACCTGGACGGCCGGTTCCTGGAACGATAACGGCACGACGGTCATCCCGGTAGGGGCCAACCTGGTCATCAACGGCAGCGTCTCGATCTGGCAGCACACCGTACACAACAAGGGCACGACCATCTGGAGCGGGGCGGGTGACATCAGCATCTCGAACGGTTCGGTGTTCAACAACCTGGCCGGTGCGCTGTTCGAGGCGCAGAACGACCGCATGATCAACTCCATCCAGCTTGGGGGCGTCTTCAACAACAGCGGCACCTTCCGCAAGCTGAGCGGTACGGGCGATACGACGCTGACGAGCGTCACCTTCAACAACAGCAACCTGGTGCAGGTGCAGAGCGGCACACTGAAGCCGGGCGGCGGGGGCACGAGCAGCGGCGTCTTTGACGTCAGCAGCGGCGCGGTGCTGGATTTCACCAGCAGTCACTCCTTGAACAACGCCACCTTCGACGGGCCAGGATTGACGCGGCACAGTAGCGGCACCTTGACCCTGACCGGTCCGGTGACGGCGCAGTTGTGGCACATGACGGGCGGCACCCTGGGCGGCAGCAACACCTTGACCGTCACCCAGAACATGACCTGGACGGCCGGTTCCTGGAACGATAACGGCACGACGGTGATCCCGGTCGGCGCAACGTTGGTCATCAATGGCAGCGTCTCGATCTGGCAACACACCGTACACAACAAGGGCACGACCATCTGGAGCGGCGCGAGCGACATCAGCATCTCGAACGGTTCGGTGTTCAACAACCTGGCCGGTGCGCTGTTTGAGGCGCAGAACGACCGCACGATCAACTCCATCCAGGCTGGCGGGGTTTTCAACAACGCCGGCGTCTTCCGCAAGCTGAACGGTGCGGGCAACACGACGGTGACGAGCGTCACCTTCAACAACAGCGGCAGCGTGGAAGCGCTCAGCGGGACGTTGGGTTTTGTGGGCGGCTACAGTCAGAGCGCCGGCAGCCTGACCCTCGGCGGCGGCAATGTGCAGGCCAATGGAACGCTGGCCCTGAACGGAGGCAGTCTCAACGGCGTGGGGACGGTCACAGCGAATGTCAGCAACAGCGGGCAAATCGCCCCAGGCAACGGCGGCGCCGGCGCCCTGGCGATCGTGGGCGCCTACACGCAGGCGGCCGGTGGCACGCTCAATATCGAACTGGGCGGCCTGACCGCGGGCAGCCAACACGATCAGTTGACCGTCAGCGGCGCGGTCACGCTCAACGGCACGCTCAACGTGACCCTGATCAACGGCTTCAGCCCGGCGGTCAACGACAACTTCATCGTGCTGATCTATGCCTCGCGCAGCGGCACGTTCAGCGCCATCGCCGGCAACGGCAACACCTACAGCCCCCTCTACAACGCCGGCAATCTGACGCTGGTGGCGCAGTAACTGCGGCGCAGGGGTGCGCTGGTGACGCGATTGGAAGTGACCGGCACTTCAGTGTGCGCAACGTGCAGGTTGGTTGCGCGGCGAAGTGCCGGTCTGCTGGCGGGCGGGATGCAGCCACGAGTTGGCATTGGACAGCGGAGAAATTCTCATTGCTCAGCGCCGCGCGCCAGGGCTGCTGACACCGCTCACAGCGCCGCCCGGCCGCGCCAATGGCGTCAGGCGCACGGCGCACACTTTGTAATCGGGAATTTTCGCCAGCGGATCGAGATCGTGCAGGGTCAACTCATTGGCCGCGGCTTCGGCAAAGTGAAAGGGCAAGAAGACCGTCCCTTGCGGCGAACGCCCCGTCACCAACACCTTGCACTCGACACGCCCGCGCCGCGACTTGAGTTCCACCCACGCCCCTGAGCTAACCGCCAGCGCCAGCGCATCATCGGGATGCACCTCAACCACCGCCTCCGGGTAGATCTCGTCCAGCTTCGAGCGCCGCGTCATCGTGCCGCCATGCCAGTGGAAGAGCACGCGCCCCGTGGACAGAATCAGCGGGTAGTCTGGGTCCGGCAGCTCGTGCGGCTGCAGGAAGTCGAGGCTGTGGAATTTACCGCGGCCGCGCGGAAAGCTCTCGGCAAAAAGGTAGGGCGAGCCAGGGTGATCGGGCGTGGGGCAGGGCCAGTGGACGCCGCCCTCCGCCTCCAACCGGCCGTAGCTGATGCCCTGGAAAGGCGGGGTCAAGCGCGCCATCTCCTGCCAGATGGCCTCCGGATGGTCGTAGGCGTAGGAGGACAGCGCGCCCAGGGCCAGGTCCGCCACCGCGGTCGGTGCGGCCGCCGGCAGAGCGCCGCCGGGCAGACCTGGCGCCGCGCCCAGCGCATGCAGTTGCTGCGCCACGCGGCCGGCCAGATCGCAGACGATCTCCCAATCGGCCCGCGCCGTGCCGATCGGCTTGATCGCGGCGCGCACCCGTTGCACGCGGCGATCCGAGTTGGTGAAGGTGCCTTCTTTTTCGGCAAAGCTGGTGGCCGGCAGGATGATGTCGGCGTAGGCGCAGGTTTCGTTGAAGAAGATGTCCTGGCAGACGATCAGATTCAGGTTCTCCAGGCAGTGCCGCGCATGAGCCAGGTTCGGCTCGCTCATCAGCGGGTTTTCACCCATCACGTAGAAGGCGCGCAGCGCACCGCTGCCCGCGCCGTCCACCATCTCCGGCGTGGCAAGCCCTGGCTGTGGGTTGAGGGGCGCGCCCCAGGCCCAGGCAAACTTCGCACGGATGGCGGGGTCATCCACACGCTGATAGCCGGGAAAGACGTTGAAAAGCCCGCCGGCGTCCGAGCAGCCCTGCACATTGTTCTGCCCGCGCAGTGGGTTGAGGCCGGCGCCCTCTGCGCCCAGATGACCGCACATCAACGCCAGGTTCGCCAGCGCCAGCGCGTTGTCGGTGCCATGCGTGCTCTGACTGATGCCCATGCCCCAGTAGATCGCGGCCCGCTCAGCCTGCGCATAGAGCCGCGCCGCCTTGATGATGTCCGCGGCCGGCACGCCGGTCATCTCTTGAGCATAGGCCGGCGTCCAGCGTTCCAGGCTCTCGATATAGTCCGCAAAGCCTTCGGTGCGCGTGCGGATGAAATCGGCGTCGTACCATGCCTCGCGCACGATGACATGCGCCAGCGCCTGCCACAGGATCACATCGGTGCCCGGCTTCTGGCGCAGCCACACCTCGGCGAAATCGGCCAGCTCAATGTGACGCGGATCGGCCACGATCAGATGTGCGCCGTTTTTGCGCACCGCCTGCTTGAGGAAGGTGGCGATGACCGGGTGGGTTTCGGTGGTGTTCGAGCCGGTGACGATGAAACACTCCAAAGTGGGCATCTCTGCAATCGAGTTCGACATGGCCGAGGAGCCAAGCGCCATCTGCAGGCCGGTGACAGATCCAGCGTGACAGAGCCGCGCGCAGTGATCCACGTTGTTCGTGCCCAGCAGTTGACGCATGAGCTTTTGGAAGACATAGTTGTCTTCGTTGGTGGCCTTGGCCGAACAAAGCCCGGCAATGGCATCGCCGCCATGCTGCACCTTGATCGCGATCAGCCGCTGCGCGACCAAGTCGAGCGCGGCGTCCCAGGTCAGCGGGCGAAAGCCATCCAGGTCAAGCGGGCCTCGACGGACGCGCCCGGCCTGGATGTCGGCGTAGTCGTGACGGATCAGCGGAGTGGTCAGGCGGCTGGGATGGTAGACAAAGTCCATGCCAAAACGCCCCTTGACGCACAGGCGGCCGTAGTTGGGCGCTGTGTCGTGCGGCGCATTCACGCGGAAGATCACCTGCTCGGCGTTGACGTGCAGATTGACCTGGCAGCCCACGCCGCAGTAGGCGCAGGTGGAACGGGTGACATGGTCGGCTATCATTTGGTCTCCTCCTGACTCTACTGCTGGTAGGAAATTGAACCGCCAAGACGCGAAGGACGCCAAGGATCTCTTATCGTCGCGCGCGGAGACGTCTACACACGGCGGCTAGGTTTCTGGTTTGTCGCTTCGCCTGGGCTTGGGTTTGCGGCTTTGCCACGCCAGCCCCTGGTCGAGCAGCCATTCCTGTTTGCCCTTGAGCGCGCCGGTTGGGCACACCTCCACGCAGTTGCCGCAGAAGACGCAGGTCGTGTCGGGCATCGGCGCGTTGAAAAAGGTGGTGATGGACGTATGAAAGCCGCGCTCGCCCAGGGTGAGGGCAAAGGTGTTTTGCACATCATCGGCGCAGACCTGCACGCAGCGCCAACAGAGGATGCACTTGCTGTAGTCACGCACATAGAAGGGATTGTCGTCTTCGAAGGCCGCGTCGCGGCGCTCGCCGCCGGCGAAACGGGTCGGGTCCGCGCCAAAACGGGCGCTATAGGTTGCGATCTGCGGCGCTTCGGAGCAATCCACGGTCGAATGAAGCAGTTCCAGGATCACCTTGCGCGCGCGTCGCACGCGCGGGGTGTCCGTTTGCACCTCCAACCCTTCCACGCAGGGCGCGACGCAGGCCGGGATCAGGGTGCGGCCGCGTGTCGGTTCCACCACGCACATGCGGCAGACCGCGTTGGGCGTCAGGTTGGGGTGGTAGCACAGAGTGGGGATGTCCACGCCAATCTCGACCGCCGCGGCCAACACCGTCGTGCCGGCGGGTACGGTCAGCGCGTGACCGTCAATGACAACGCCGACCGTCGCAGGTACAGACGAATTGTTCATCTACTCCCCTTCGCCGACCGGCTCCCAGGACGAGGTGTAGACCAGCCGCGCCACGCTGTCCCAATAGATTGGTTTTTCATGCCGCAGCAGGTCCAGGATGAAATTGGCAGAAGTCAGCGGCAGATTGCTGATCGTCGCCAGTGAGCCGCTGTCGAGCAGCAGGCGAATCTCCGCCTTGTCGCTGCCCGCCTGATGCCAGACGCTGTAGTTATGAACTTGATTGAGTGCCATGATCCCCTTCCTTCATCGAACTCTCCACTCTCCCCTCACTCCCCACTCTCCTCATTTACTCCCACCCCGATCTCCGATCTCCGATCTCCAATCTCCGATCTCCGATCTCCGATCTCCGATCTCCTCAAATCCCAGCCTCTCCGGCGCGGTGTAGGCGCGTAGGCCGCCGGTGCGGACATACCCCACCAGGGTGATGTTCCAGGCGTGTGCCAACTCGATAGACAGAGCCGTCGGCGAGGTGCGGCTGGCTACGATGGCGATGCGCATCTTGGCTGCTTTGTTGAGCATTTCTGAGCTGATGCGGCCCGTGGAGAGCAAAATCAGATCGTCTGTCGGCTGACGACGGCGCAGGCACTGCCCCCACAGGCGATCCACCGTGTTGTGGCGTCCCACATCCTGCGCCGCCATCAGCACCTGGTCGCCATCGCTCAGCCCGCTGGTGTGAATGCCACGCGCAGTCCGATAGAGCACGGCGGCCTCCTGCAGTTCGCTCATCAGGCGTATGAGCTGCTCCGGCGCCAACTGGCGAGCGGATGTCAGCGGCGCCTGCTGCTCGGCCAGGTCATCGAAGGTGACGCCGCCGCCGCAACCGGAGGTGATGATGACGCGTCGCGGCGGCTCGAAATTGGCGTTACGCAGCCACACGTCCACGCAGGTGCCGCTGGGGCAGATCGTGACCAGACGCACATCGTCCATGGATTGGATGATGCCTTCGGCGCGCAGGAAGCCGAGCGCGAGGGTGTCCTGTTCGAACGGCGAACACATCAGCGTCGCCAGTTCCAGGCCGTTGACATGCAGGCGCAGGAATTCTTCGCCCGGCGCCGCGCCATCTATCACCCGCCAGCTTCCCCGCTCATACGCGGCGTAGCTACAATTGACCAGTCCATCCATCAGTTTGTCTGATTTCCATTTGTCTTGATTCAACCGCCGAACAGTTCCACCGCGCTCAAGATCGCACCAGAGGCGGTTTGTCCCAGGCCGCAGAGCGACGCGTCACGCATTGCGCCCGCCAGGTCATCCAGGTCAAGCCGATCGTGGGGGCGCGCCTGGCTGGTGCGCAGGCGTTCGACGATCTCGACCTGGCGCTGGGTTCCCATCTGACAGGGATAGCACTTGCCGCACGACTCATGGGCAAAGAAGTGGGCCACGCGCCTGACCACTTCCCAGGGGGCCACGCGATCATCCAGCACCATCACCGCGCCAGAACCGAGCGTGGCGCCAATTTCACGCAGCGACTGCCAGTCGAGGGCCACGTCGAAATGGGCCGCGCTGACGAAGGCGCCGGCCGCGCCGCCCAGGAGCACGCTGGTGATGCGGCGGTCGGGCAGCGGCCCGCCGGCCTGATCGAAGAGCAGATGGCGCAAGGAGCGTCCCAGCGGCAGTTCGTAGAGGCCCGGGCGCTGCACACAGCCGCTGACGCCGAAGAGCTTGGTGCCCGGCGATTGCGCGGTGCCGTACTGACGCAGCCAGCCAGGGCCGTGGCGCACGATGGGCGGGATGTTGAAGAAGGTCTCGACGTTGTTGATGACCGTGGGTTTGCCAAAGAGGCCCACCTGCACCGGAAACGGCGGCTTGATGCGGGGCATCCCGCGCTTGCCTTCGATGGACTCGAAGAGCGCGGTCTCTTCGCCGCAGATGTACGCGCCCGCGCCCAGGCGCAGCTCGATGTCGAAGTGACTACCCAACAGATGATGGCCCAGGTAACCGGCCTCGCGGCAGCGGGCCAGTGCGTTTTCCAGCAGCGGCGCCAGGTAGCCGTACTCGCCGCGCAGGTAGATGTAACCGCTCACCTCGCCTTGCCCCTGAATCGCGTAGGCGGTCAGCGCCATCGCCTCGAGCAGGCGGAAGGGGTCGCCTTGCAGCAAAATGCGGTCCTTGAAGGTGCCTGGCTCGCTCTCGTCCGCGTTGCACACCACCATCTTGGGCGTGGCCGGCTCGTCCGCGGCGCTGCGCCATTTGACCCCGGTGGGAAAGGCGGCGCCGCCGCGGCCCACCAGGCCCGACGCCTCGACCGCCTGCACGACTGCGGCCGGCGTCATGGCGCCCAGGGCCTGGCGCAGGGCCGCAAATCCGCCGCGCTGCTCATGGTCCGCCAGGCTCCAGGGATCAACCCGGCCCACATGGTCCGCCAGCACCACGTCACCGAGCACCGGCGCCGGGGGAGCGGTTTCAACAGCAGCGGGCAAGACATCGGCGTCACGATCCGAGGCCAACCAGGAGAGCAGGGCAGCGGCGGGCAGCGGCGTCTCATCCAGCAAGACCGCCGGCGCGTCGGTGCAACGGCCCAGGCAGGGCATCAACTCCAGGGTGAACGCGCCGTCGGGCGTGGTATCGCCATGCTGGCGCAGGCCGGTGTGGGTGGCGATGGCGTCGCGCAACGACTCGCTGTTGGTCGGCTGAGCCAGATAGCAAGCGATGTCATCGCACACGCGCAGCAGGCGGCGGCCATGTGGCTGGCTGTAGAGCATGGTGTAGAAGTCAATGACGCCGTAGATGTCGGCCAGGGGCACGGCCAGCGCGGCGCCGACGCGGGTCACAAGATCAGGTGAGAGCCAGCCGTGGGCGCGCTGCACGGCCAGCAGACAGGGCAGCAGGTAAGCGCGGCCCTTGCCCTGGAAAGACGCCAGGACAGACGCCACAGATTCGGAAGGGGAGAGCGCGGAAACAGGCATCGTCGGTCTTCCTGATGATGGGATTGGCACGGCAAGGAGGGGATTATACCCGCATTGGCGGTGGTTTGCAAGAGGGGCACGAGATGAGCCCGACGTGAGTCTCGCCACCGGATGAATCAATCACCGACGCCAGCTCGTGTCTGAGTGTTGATCAGGCCCCACTCGCCGCGCGGCGGGGCCCGGGGCGGGGCCGCCCCCCGGGCCGGGGGGCGGGGCCCGGGCCCCGGGCGGCGCCGCCGCCCCCCCCCCCGCCCCCCCCCCCCCCCCCCGCGGGGGGCCGCGGGCGCGGGGGGGCGCGCGGGGGCGCGGGAGGGGGGGGGTTGGCGCCCGCCGGGGGTGCGCGCCCCCCCCCCGAGCCCCACCCGCCAGCATCTGCCGGCCCCGAGGCATCCCGGGGCACGAGGCGGGGCCGGCGTGAGTCTCACCATCAGTTGGATCAATCTCTCGGCCCCACCTCATGCCCAACGGGTCTAGCGCGTACTACGGCGGCGCAGGAGGGCGGCCGCAGCGGTCAGTGTCACCAGGGCCAGGGCCATGAGCGGCCAGGCGCTGACGGGGCTGGGTGCTGAGCCGCTGTCGAGGCTGCTCAGCTCGACGCCGGTCGGGGAGCCGGGCGTGGGCGTCGCGGTGGGGGTGACGGTCGCCGTTGGCGGAACCGGCGTGTCGGTCGGCGTCGCGGTGGGCGGCGCAGAAGTGGCCGTCGGCGTGGCCGTGGGTACCGCGCCGCACGATCCGGTCTGGATGTCCAGCGACCAACTGTTGAGGCTGCCACCGTCGAGGTTGGCGTCGTCCGAGATGGTCACCAGCCATTCGCCGTTGGGGTCTTCGCCGATGAAGGCGGCGAACGCCTCCTCAGGCACGAGCGGCGAGGCCAGGGTCAGGTTGACGTACAACTGATCGGTCACCAGGCCGTTGTTGTTGGTATAGGGCACCTGACCACCGGGGTTGGCGTCGTCATCCCACAGCGTGCCCAGGAACACATGGTCGAAACTGCTCCCATTGTCGCTGGAGAAGGTGACGATGGTGCCCTGCGGCGAACGCAGCGTCATGTCCAGGTCGCCGTTGAAGGTGTGCGAGATGAAGGTGGTCATGTTCAAGTCGGTCAGGAAGGTCGGCAGGCCGCTGACCATGATGGACGAGGTCACGACAGGCGTGCCCGTCGCGGTGATGGCAACCGGCGTCGAATTGGAGCTTGCGGCGCTCGCCGTGCTCGGCGCGGCGTCCAGCGAGGTCACTTGCAGCGTCCAACTGTTGAGGCTGCCGCCGTCGACCGACGCGTCGTCGGAGATGGTCAGCGTCCAAACACCGTTGGGGTCCTCGCCGATGAAGGCGCCGAACGCTTCTTCGATCACCAGCGGCGAGGCGGTGACGAGATTGACGTACAGCTGATCGTTCACCAGGCCGTTGTTGTTCACGTACGGCACCTGGCCGCCGGGGTTGGCGTCGTCATCCCACACCGTGCCGGCGAAGCCATTGTCATTCGTACCGCCGTTGTCGGTGCTGAGAGTGACAATCGTTCCCTGCGGCGATTGCAGGGTGATGTCCAGGTTGCCGTTGTTGGTGTGGCTGATGTTCGTGGTCAGGTTGATGTCCCACAGATACGGCGCCGCGCCGACCACGGTCAGCGTGGAGGACACCACCGTGGCTGCGGTGGACGCAATGGTGACCGGGGTGTTGTTGGTGAAGTCCAGTGTGGACGCGGTGCAGACCGGCGGCGCCGGCGGGATGACGCCGACGATCGCTGTCGGGGTGTTGGTCGGTGTAGGCGTGGGCGGCACGGACGTGTTGGTCGGCGTAGCCGTCGCCGGCTCAGGAGTCGCAGTGTCGGTCGGGGTGGCCGTCGCCGGCTCAGGAGTCGCGGTGTCGGTTGGGGTGGCCGTCGCCGGCTCAGGAGTCGCAGTGTCGGTCGGGGTGGCCGTCGCCGGCTCAGGAGTCGCGGTGTCAGTTGGGGTGGCCGTGGGCGGGACACTGGTTTCGGTCTGCACACACCACTCGACTAGAACGCCGGTATCGCCGCCGGCCGCATCCACGGCGGTGATGGTCCACGCGCCGCTCTGGTCCATGCCGTCGAACGCGCTCAGGGCGTTGTTGGGAATGAACGTGCCGTTGATCGTCGGCACGCTGGCCGCGCACTCATCCTCCACAGGCGTCGCGGCTTCATCGTCCAGGGTGGCCGTGATGTTGTCGCCGGAGCAGCCGAACGTGCTGAGCGGTACGCCAGGGCGATCAATCACGGTGACGCTGGTGGCGTTGTGAGTCACGGCAAAGCTCGTGTCGCCCACCCAGGTGTGGGTCGCGCGCACGAAGACATTGACATCGTTCAGTGTGCCGGTTGAACCGACATTCAAGGTGTCGCTGACGCCGGTCGGGTTATTGTCCGGAATCGCAACGTTGGGCGTGCTGCAGGTGAAGCCTGCTGGCACAGGGGTCGCCGTGGGGGTATTAGTCGGGGTCGGAGTATCGGTGGGCGTAGGCGTCACGGTAGGCGTCACAGTCGGCGTGAAGGTCGCGCCGGCCGGCTGACAGGCTGTCACGCTGACGTCGTCCACGGCCAGACCGGCATACTGGCCGCTGGTGTCCGTGTCGAGATGGAAGACCAGCTCGGTGTTCAGGCCGGCGTAGCTGCTCAAGTCGCGCTGCCGGGTTCCCCAACCGGCCGACTCCTGGATCGTGACGGCGCCGACGCCCGTTGTCATGGTGGCGCCGTACCACTCCCACAGGCGGGACGGGTTGGCGCCGCCCACCTCGCGGAAATCCACATAGGCATGGTCGTAGGAGGCCGATTCGATCTGGTACTTCTGGCTCCAGGTGACGACGACCGGCCCTACCAGGCCCGCCAGGCTAATGTTGGGCGAAACCAGGTCCTGATTGCTGCTGACGTTGTAAAGGCCGGTGAGGTTAGTCTTCCAGCAGTTGACGCCGCCGTTACAGGTGTTGATGGGCGCCGCGGTGGGGCTGCCCCAGGCCCAGGCGTCGGCCGTGCCGGAGTGAGTGAAGCCGCCGTCCGTAGCTTCGAAATCGGAACTGTAGACCGTGACCGGGGTGGTGCCGCCCGGACAAACCGGCGGCGGCGTCGGCTCGCACACCCGCATGCTCCAGCCCAGCAGGGTGCCACCGTTGGTGTTGGCCGTATCATCGGTCAGCTTGAGCGTCCAGGCCCCGCCCGCGTCCTGACCGTCGAACCAATCGAGACGGTAGACATACTCAGGCTCGAAGGCCGGGCCGGGCTGAAGCAAATAGACCGCAATCGGGATGGCTGCTTCGTCGTCCAGCGTGGTGGTCATGGTAACGAAGACGCCGGCGGTGGATTGACCCACATCCGTGAAGAGGCCGACTTCGTTGCCGCCGGGCGCCATCAGGGTCACATCCAGTTCAGTCATGACGGTGTGCGTCAGTTCGACAGTCACGTTCAAGTCGGCGATGCGCGGATTGCCCGGCACGGTGATCGTGGAGGATGCGGTCGTCGCGCCAGGGCCGAGCGCCTTAGGCACATCGGTGCTGGTGTAGGTGGTGCAGGTCTCCGGGGCGGCCGGATGCACGGAGACGCTCAGGTTATAGTCGCCGAAGGTGGTGCCGCCGGCGGGTACGCCGACCCAGATGTAGTAGGTGCCGGTCTCGCGGACGGTCATGAAGTGGGCTTCGGACAGGGGATTGGTGGCTGAGCCAACGCTGGCATCATTGACCGTCAGGTAGTAGTTGCTGAACAGGCCGATACCCAGGGAGCCGTTCCACTGCGTGTTGTCGCGCGTGGGATCCAGGTCGAGACTGGCGTAGATGGTGTCCCCTGCGTTCAGGGCGAGAGAGAACCAGTCGGCATCGGTGGCGCTGCTGGTGGTGCCGGTCATCCAACCGAAGGCGGGCAAGGCGTTGGCGGTGCCCGGGGTGTCATTGGGCTCAACTTCGGCTGTGGGGCTGCCGCTCTGCACTCTGACATGCAGGTGATAGGGGCGCAGGTGGTTGGTGGCGCTGAAATGTTTGACCTGCAGAAAATAGGCGCCGCCGCTGACAATGTTGGCGCCGGCAATCGTGGACGATGACGAGCCAAGCGAGCCATCGTTGTCGTCGGTCTCGACCACCGTCGTTCCATCGCTGGCAAACAGGGTCAACACGCTGTCGGTGGAGGCGTTGGACGAGAAGCTGGTCATGACCGCGGCGTAGACGCGATCGCCGGCATTGGCCGTGAAGGAGAAGTAGTCCAGGTCGCCATTGGGGAAAACGGCGCCCCAGACGACACCGTCGTTACTGGCAAGGGCCGTGGCGGTGGCGGCGGTGTTGTTCGGCTCGACTTCGGCCTGAAGGGCCTGATCGAGCGGCTGGTAGGGTGCAAACTGGGAGCCGTAGACGCCATCCGGCGTCTTGCCCTCATCAACATCGTCCTGGGGGATCAGTTCGATGGCTTTGGGCGGCTCGGCTTGCGTTGGCAATGGCGCCTGGTCGGGCGCGGCGTTGGTTCGGGCCAGTGCCAGGCTGCCGGGAATGGCAACGGCAAGCAGCAGGCCCACAATGAGCAACAGACGGAGAGTACGCGGTGCATGCATGAGATGGTTCCTCCTAAACAACGACCCTTGACGGGAACCAACCCGAAGCACAGAGCGGCAAGGCAAACCTGGCAGGAGCGCCACGCTGCGCGTTGTTTGCATTTGACGTCACAGATTCGCGTTGGTTCAACAAAAAAGAGGTGGGGGCTACGGGAGGCCGAAGACAACGAACGGCACAATTTTAGCAGTACGTGTCACTTGTGTCAATTGGCAGTTACCGCAGGTACCGCGAGGGCCATGCGGGCGCTTGACAAGCCGGAAGGGGCTATGCTATAATCGGCTCAACTTGTCCCCGTTACGCTATCCTCATCTGTTTACGCAGACACGATCACGAGCGAAGGATATCCGGTGACCGGATTGAACGATGAATTGACCATTCACCGTCGTGAAGAACGATTGATTGCACGTGTCATTGATGGCGAAGCAATTATCGTAGACTTCAAGACCGGCGATCACTATAGCCTGAACCAGATCGGCACCCTCGTGTGGGAGATGGCGGACGGACAACATTCCTTTCAGGATATAGTAGCCTCTATTTTAGAGCGTTACGATATCAGTGAAGCGCAAGCCCGTGCAGACCTGAGCAAGCTGGTTTCCGACATGGAAAACGAAAATCTTGTGGTGCTTGGCGAAGCTCCAATCTCCAGCTAGCGAAGGGTTTGTAACGGGCTGAGATTACCTAAATGGCGACACTGCGTGGGTGCCGTCGCGAACGTACTTTCCAAACATCAGCGCAATGCTTAGCGCAAGGAGGAATCAACATGAATCCTAAGATGGCCTACGAGGCCCCGAAACTGATCAAGCACCAGCGACTCCAGAAGGTTACATTGGCGACGACACCGCCGCCTCTGAACTTCCCGAACGCCTTGCCCGGTCAGTAATACTCGGGAAACTCAAGGTGGAGGCGTCGTGAATCTCTTTTCTCGGCGCAACTGGCTACGCGACCTGTCGGTAGTCAATGTCCAACCCTTCGCCTGCTGGGAACGTTACCACATTCGTTTTACTAATCTGAGTACCTGGCCACCGACCGGTATTCCCGGTGCTTGGGTAATGTCCAGAACGAGAGTGCGTGCAACGGAGCTTCGCCAAGTCACGTCTTCCGAATTCTAACGAACAGGGCAGTTGCGCATTAGCCAACTGCCCTGTTCGTTTGTTTTTTGCCTCCCCCCTTCCGCCCTGGATAGTCACTGTCCGTAAACAGGTTAGCGGTGTCATGACAGGATGCCCTTGCATGACAACGTCGAACCGCTATGTTTAGAACGGACAGTTGCACAGTTACATAAAGTATGGCTTCATGGTGAATGCAGACGACTTCTTCTTTTCGCTCCAGCAGAGCTGCGCACAGGCAGGCCCTCTTTCCTGGGCCACAGTGCGTGTCGGTGCTGAAGATATTGCCCTGGCCGCGGCGCCGGTCGCCCTGCACCAACGCCTGTTACGCCCGCTGTCTCATCTCCAGCAACCGTCCGCCTCGGCCACGACCCTCACCCTGACCCTGGTGGCGGCGGCGGCGGACGCACCGCCCTTTCCCTGGCCCGACGCGCCGCAGGCGGGCGATTTTTGTGAGTTTCGCACCGGCGACTACCTCTTCTCACACTACGGACATGGACTGGCTGTCGTTGGCCTGGACCTGCGCCGCGGTTGTGCGGTCGGCTATGTGCGCCGGCCGGAGCTGTTGCCGGCTGCCTTCTTCAGCGGCCTTCTTTTCACCACCCTGTATCAGGCGCTGCGCCCGCGCGGCTTCTTCCTGCTGCATGCCGCGGCTCTCGCCTGGCAAGGACAGGGGGTGCTGATTACCGGCCCCTCGGGCGCTGGCAAAACGACCACCATGCTGCAATGCGTGCGCGCTGGCTTCCGTTTCGTGTCCGATGACGCGACGCTGCTCACGCGCGCCGCGCAGGGCGACATCCTGGCGGTGGCAACCCTCAATACCATGCACGTCACCCCGCGCACCGTGGATTTTTTTCCTGAACTGGCTCCGTTTGTCAATGAGCGCGCCGACAATGGCAAGGCCACCATTTTCTTACCCGAAGTCTATCCGGACTCTATGTCTGCCGTGAATTCCAGGGAAGCGGTGGCGCCCGTGCGCCTGCTGATCGTGCCTTCGCTGCAGGGGCCGCGCGATGGCACATTCGAGCCGCTGTCGGGACGCACCGTGCTCAGCGAGGCCCTGCCGCTCAGTGTGGATTTGCAGCAGCCGGCCGCCGCCGCCGCGCACCTGGACCTGCTGGCACAACTGGTGAAGCAAGCGCGTTGTTTTCGCTTGCATTTGCCGCCTGACGTGGTGAGCGTACCGCCGCTGCTGGCGGCACGCCTGGCCCATTTGAGCTTGGATGAACTAAGGTGAGGTGAGCGCAGACAGGCGCGCCCGCACGCTGGCGACCCGCGTGCGGGCAAGATCGAATTCGTACAGCGTGGGCCGTATGAGCGTCGTGACCTCCAACGCCTGGAAGCCGGCTTGGCGTCCTGCGCGCAGAAGGCGCTTGAGCAGCAGATAGGGGAGGCTGGCAAGACCGCTGTACTCGAGCTTCAGTTCCCTCACCAGCGGCAAGAAGGACGCGGCCTGTCCGTTGGCGCGGGCCAGTTCGGCTTCGCGCCGCGCTAATTCATCCTGCAGGTCAATGACCAGCTCATACCAGGCCGCACCAAAGATCGCCATGGTCTGATCCAACAGCACCTTGACCTGGGCGGCGTCCTGGTTTTGAAAATGATAGGGCAACGATTCATGCACGCTGCCAAATGCGATGCCGGCAGCCTCTGCCTCCTCACGCGAGCGCGTGCCTGGAAACAGGGCCAGCGTTGACAGAATGATCGGCGGGAAATAGCCAAACAGGCCATGACTCTCGATGAAGTCCAGATTCTGTTCCAGGTCCTCGATGGTGGTATTTGGCTCGAACATGATGAAATCCACCTGGGCGGCCACGTCATTGCCCCACAGGATGCCCAGGGCGCGCTGTTCTCCTCCACCGTGGTTTCCTTGTTCAGGCGATCCAGGCTGCCCTGGCTGCCGCTCTCCAGACCGGCGCCCACATAGCGCAACCCCGCCTGCCGAAAGGCCGGGAAATACTTCTCGCCTTTGACGATCTGATCGGCGCGCGTGAGAAAGGCAAATGTGAAGTCCACACCGCGCGCGCGCAACGCTTCGGCAATTTCCAGCGCACGCTTGGGCTGCACGAAGAAGTTGTCATCCTGGAACTCGAAGTGACTGACGCCGCCCTGGCGCGCCAGTTGTTCCATTTCATCCACCACGTTGGCCACGCTGCGCCCCCGCCAGCTCTTGCCCGGCGATGCCGCATAAAAGGTGATGATACTGCAAAAATGACAGTGGAAGGGGCAGCCGCGGCTGCTAATGAGGGACGCTTTGATGCGCGGTTTTTGATCTACCGTGTCCATAAACCCGGGATAGCTGCTCACCGGCGGCAGCAAATCACGCGCCGGAAACGGTATCTCATCCAGGTTTTGCAGAAGCGGGCGCGCAGGGGTCAGCTTGATGCGCTTGCCCTCGCGGTAGCCCAGGCCCGCCACCTCTGCCAGGGGTCGGCCGCTCTGTTGGGCCTGCAGCAGTTCGAGCAGCGTCGCCTCCCCTTCACCGCGCACGACGATGTCAATTTCAGGGAAGTCGTTCAGCGATTCATACGGTGCAAAGGTCGGATGATAACCACCCCAGATGATCTGCAAGCGCGGCCGCTGGGCCTTCAAGCGCTGTGATAACGCCCGCGCCGTTGGGATGGTGGCCGTGAGCAGGGAGATGCCCACCGTTTCATACTCGCCAGCGAGGGCATAGGCGACGATCTCATCCAGCGGCAGCGGGTGATCGCCCCAGTTGCCGTCCAGCAGGTCGGCGCGTGCGCCGTGCTGGCGTAAATAGCCCGCAAGATAGGCGATGCCAAGCGGCTGCGTTCCCCGCCATTCCCGGTGTTCATGGTCCGGCGGGCTGATCAACAGTAACTTGGCGCCACCCGGTGCAATTGGATACATCGTTCGTCCTCCACCATTGAGTAGGGGCACGATTCTAACATACGCCTTGTCCGGCGTCAAGCATTTTTGCTACCAAACCGAGTGCCTATGTTGCGGAGCGGAGGAGATCTGCCACGAATTACACGAATTTTCACGAATTTCACAGAAGCCAATTCGTGGCAAGACTCTGCTGGCCGCCAGGAACCGGCCACGAATTTTCACGAGTTTTTGCTGGCGCACCGTTACGAAAGTGAGAGGCGTCCGATGTTGATCCAATCTGCCTGGGAATTTGGCTCTGTGGACTCACAGCCCTGGCCCGGGCCGGAGGCGCCCGATCTGGCTGCGGTGACCGCCTGGCGGCCGGCCACGGTACCGGGGCAGGTACACAGCGATCTGCTGGCACACGGGATGATTCCCGATCCATTCGTGGGCGCCAACCTGCGCGCCTGCGCCTGGGTGGATGCGCTTGATTGGTGGTATCGCACCACGCTGACCCTTGACCTGGCGCCTGCGCAGCGCACCTTCATCACCTTCCACGGTCTGGATACCTACGCCGCGGTCTTCGTCAATCAACGGTGCGTTCTGCGCAGCACCGGCATGTTCGCGCCCCACACCGTTGAGTTGACCGGCCTGGCGCCGCCTGCTGCCGCGATCGAACTGGCCGTGCGCCTGACCGGGCCGGCCGGCTGGCCGCGTCAGCATCACAGCCGGCGCGAGCGGCTGCTCTTCGCCCTGGAGCGCCTGAGCGGCGCCGCGGCCGCGCTTGGCCCCATCCCCGAACGCCTCGATCATCTCAAGGCGCCGATGCAGTTCGGCTGGGACTTTGCCCCGCGCCTGCGCACCGTGGGCATTTGGGACGAGGTGAGCCTGCACAGCAGCGGCCCGGCGACCATCCTGGCGCTGAAGCCTCCGCACGCGTCGGCGCCCATGTCCGGTCAGGCTGCCGGCGATGCGCCCGTCTGGACTGTTGAGATGACCCTGGACGCGACCGCGCTGTGCGCCGTGCAGGCCACGCTGCGTGTCACGCCGGCCAATTTCGAAGGCCAGGCCTGGGCGCACACGACTGCGCTGACCCTTTCCCCTGGGCCGCAAACGGCGCCTGTGATCTTGCCGCCGTTGACCCTGGCGCCCTGGGAACCGTGGGAGCGCGGCTTTCCGCACCTCTACTGGCTGGAGGTCACGCTGCATGACGCGGCCACCGGCGCGCAACTCGATCAGCGTCGCCTGCGCTTTGGGCAGCGGCACGTGGCCTGGGCGCCGCTGGCCGGTCCGGGAACCGCACCCTGGCGCCTACATATCAACGACGAGCCGCTGTTCGTGCGCGGCGCCAACTGGGTGCCGGCCGATGCACTGCCCGGACGCCTGCGCCCGCCCACTTACCGGCGTCTGCTGAGCGCGGCGCGCGCGGCGGGCATCAACCTGCTGCGGGTGTGGGGCGGCGGCCTGCGCGAAAAGGCGGCCTTCTACGACCTGTGCGATGAGATGGGGCTGCTGGTCTGGCAGGAATTTCCCTTTGCCTGCCTTTTTCTGGCCGCGTACCCGCACGAAACGGCCTGGCTCGACCGCGTGGAGGCCGAAGCGCGGGGCATCGTGCAGGCGGTGCGCCACCATCCGAGCGTGGCGATGTGGTGCGGCGGCAATGAGATGGGCGTGCGGCGCAATCAACACCTGCTGGCGCGCCTGGCCCGCGCCGTAGCGGCCGAGGACGGTACGCGCCCCTTTGTGCCTGCCTCGCCCGCCCAGGGCGATGTGCATGAATGGGCCGTCTGGCACGGGCGCGCCCCCTTGCGCACTTACCAGGCGCTGCAGGCGCCGTTTTGCAGCGAATTTGGGCTGAGCGCCCTGCCGGCCGCGGAGTCGCTGGCGCACTTCCTGCCGGCTGCACAGCCGTGGCCTGACGCCCCGGTCTGGCGCCTGCACCAGGCTGAAGCGGGCAAGCTGGCCCATTACGCAGCCCTGGCGGGGACGCCGGCGCCCCCGGCTGATCTGCCTGCCCTGATCGCGGCCACACAGACGGCACAGGCGGCCGGCTTGCAGGTCGCCATCGAGCATTTGCGGCGCCACAAGGCCACCTGCGGCGGACTGGCCTTCTGGCAGTTCAACGAACCGTGGCCCACGATTGCCTGGAGCGTGCTGGATTTCGATGGCCGTCCCAAGCTGGCCTACGCGCGGTTGCAGCGCATCCTGCAGCCGGTGTTGATCTGCCTGGCCTACCAACTGCCGGTTGGCGCCCGGCCCCAGGCCATCAGCGGCGCCATCTGGATCGTCAACGACACCCGCGCCCCGTTGCCTGGCCTGACCTGGCTGGCCTGGCTGGACAACGAGCCGCTGGCCCACGGCCTTGCCGCGCTGGAAGCAGATGCCAGCCGACCGGTCGGCGCGTTGACCGCGCCCGTCGCCGGCCGACCCGCCCGCCTGCGCCTGGAACTGCGCCAGGCCAACATCCTCCTCGCCAGCAACGAGTACGATCTGGCCCTGGTTGATCTGCCCGCGCAGCCCTTGCCCTCCCGCGCGCGCCGCTGGCTGGGAAACCGGATTCTGAAGGATGAAGGATGAATTCCTGCACTTCCTCCCACCGTCTTGACATTCTGACCTGTTTGCAGTAATCTGTCTGCACGATACGACTGCGCCTGCCGGCGTGGAATTACCCGAATTTACTCGAATTGCTTGAAATACTCGAAAAGGAACACGTTTCACATGCGTATTTTGGTCACTGGCGGCGCCGGCTTTATCGGCTCGCATGTCACCGATGTGATGTTGGCTGCTGGTCATGAGGTCATTGTGGTGGACAACCTCAGCTCGGGCAAACGCGCCAATCTGAACCCACAGGTCTCTGCATTCTACGAACTTGACATCCTGGACGCGGACGGTTTGCAACAGGTTTTTGCCGCGCACCGACCGCACGCGGTCTCACACCAGGCGGCCCTGGCCAACGTGCGCGAATCGCTGCACGAGCCGGCGCGCTATGCCGAGGTCAACCTGCTCGGTTCGATCAACCTGCTGGAAGCGGCGCGGCGCCATGACTGCCAGCGCATCATCTACGCCTCCACCGGCGGCGCCTGCTATGGCGAGCCGCTCTTTGTGCCGGTCACCGAAGATCACCCTATCAATCCGCTCGACCCCTACGGCGCCAGCAAGCATGCGGTCGAGCATTACCTCTATCTGTACCAACACAACTACGGCCTGGCCTACACGATCCTGCGCTATCCCAACGTCTATGGCCCGCGCCAGGACCCGTTGGGCGAAGCCGGCGTCATCGCCATCTTCACCGGCGCCATGCTTGCCGGCCGCGAGGTCACCATCAACGGCAGCGGCGAGCAGGTGCGTGATTTTGTTTACGTGGGCGACATTGCGCGTGGCAATCTGTTGGCCCTGCAAACACCCGGCAGCGCCATCTACAACCTGGGCAGCGCGGTGGGTACCAGTGTCAACACCATTTTTGCAGAACTGCAAGGGGCCACCCAATACCCCCTGGCGCCACACTACGGCCCGGCCAAGCTGGGCGAAGTCTCGCGCACTTACCTGGACGCCAGCCAGGCCCGTCGTGACCTGGGGTGGGAACCCCGAATGAGTTTGCACGACGGCCTGCGCCTGACCGCTGACAGCTTCCGATAAGGAACGGGAATTTTTCCGGCGTGCGCATCCCCTATATCCACGAAAGCGGCCTGATCGGCATCGGCTTCAGCCTCGTGGTGGTGGTCATCGCCTCGCTCAACCTGGTGCTGGACGGCGTTAGCGGCGGAGCAAGTGTCGGATGGCCTGCAACTCCTCCGCCTGTGCCAGCCAGGCGACGGTCAGATAGACGCCGACGCCGAGGGGCAGGCAAAGCAGCACCTTCAACCAGGCGCCGGACACTCCCGGCGCCTGTTGCCATCCCCAGACGACGATCCCCAGGGCGGTGCTGGCCAGGGCGGTGCGCCAGAGCGCCGGCGCCAGCATCCCGGCCTGCAGCCCGCCCAAGCGCCGGCGTAACAGCCAGAGAAGTGCGACCATCTCGATCGTGGTGGCGATGCTGTTCGCCAGGGCCAGGCCTCCATGTTGCAGCGGCCCCAGCAGAAGCAGGCTGAGCACGATGTTGAGCAGCATGGCGCCCACACCGATCACGACCGGGGTGGCGGTGTCGTGCAGCGCGTAGAAGGCGCGCGCCGCCACTTCAACCACCGAATGTCCCACCAACCCAAGCGCATACAGTTGCAGGGCGGTCACCACCAGGGCCGTGGAGGCCGCGGTGAACGCGTTGCGCTGCAAGAGCACCGTAATCAGCGGGCGCGCCAGCAGGATCAGGCCAATGGCCGCCGGCAGGGTGAAGAAAAGAATGGTGCGCAGGGCCGTGGTGAAGGTGCTGCGTAGGGCCGCCAGGTTGTGCTGGGCAACCTGCGTGGCAAAGGTGGGAAAGACGACGGTGGCCACGGCCTGGGCAAAGATACCCTGCGGCAAGAGCATGAGCAACCAACCGTAGTTGAGCGCGGCCAGGCGACCTTCGGGCAGACCGGACGCCAGGATGGTATTCACCCAGAAGTTGAGCTGTAC
Source organism: Candidatus Amarolinea dominans (assembly GCA_016719785.1). Taxonomy (NCBI): domain Bacteria; kingdom Bacillati; phylum Chloroflexota; class Caldilineae; order Caldilineales; family Candidatus Amarolineaceae; genus Candidatus Amarolinea; species Candidatus Amarolinea dominans. The sequence goes on along the minus strand of JADJYJ010000018.1, from coordinate 140,500 downwards.
CGCGGCCAGTCCCAGCACGCGGGGCGCCATCAGGCGGCCGATCTCGCGCACGCCGGCATCATGCACGTCCAACAGCGGGAAGTAGCGGGCGCCCAGGCGCACGAGCGCGGGTATCTGCACCAACAGATGGCCGGCCGCGCCCACCAGCACCCCGATGGCCAGGCCGCGCACGCCCAGGGCGCCGCCCAACAACCAGGCCCCGCCGATGATCGCCAGGTTGTAGATGATCGGTGCGGCGGCCGGCGCCAGGAAGTGTTGCATCGCATTGAGCGCGCCCATCACCAGGCCGCTGATCCCAAAAATGATCGTTGAGATGAGCATCAGGCGCATGAGGCTGACGGTCAGCGCCTGCTGCGCCGCGCTGAAGCCAGGCGCCAACAGGTGACGCACCAGCCAGGGCGCGCTCACCGCGGCCAGGATGGCGGTTAGCGTCAGCAGGAGAGCCATCAAGTTGGCAACAGCACTCGCCAGCCGCCAGGCTTTGGCGCGGTCTCCTTGCAGCAGGCGTGCGGCAAACGTGGGGATGAAGGCCGAGCCAAGCGCGCCGCCGGCCACCAGTTGAAAGAGCAGATCTGGCACGCGGAAGGCCGCCAGGTAAGCATCAAGCTCGGCGCTGGTGCCAAATTGCGCGCCGATGACCACTTCTCGCAGCAGCCCCAGGGCGCGGCTGACGATGAAGAAGCCCATGACCAGGGCCGCGGCGCGCGCCATGCTGGTGTTTTGTGTTGCGCTGTTCTGTTTGACGTGCGTCATGCGCTGTTCATGCCCCGGCTTCTCCATAATCCGGGGTAGGGGCATGGCCTTGCGCCTGCCCGCGTGGGCGACCGCAAGGGTGCGCCCCTACAAATTTCTCCATAATCCGGGGTAGGGGCATGGCCTTGCGCCTGCCCGCGTGGGCGACCGCAAGGGTGCGCCCCTACAAATTTCTCCATAATCCGGGGTAGGGGCATGGCCTTGCGCCTGCCCGCGTGGGCGACCGCAAGGGTGCGCCCCCTACTTTAGTTCATCCGTTGCAGAATATGGGTGGCGACCGTGGCGCCGCTGCCGCCGATGTTTTGCGTCATGCCGATGGCCGCATTCTGCACCTGGTTGGGGCCGGCGCGGCCGGTCAGTTGCAGGTAGGCCTCCACGACCTGATAAACACCGGTGGCGCCGACGGGGTGGCCGCGTGCCTTGAGGCCCCCCATGGTTGACATGGGCAGGCGGCCTTCGGTGGTGATCTCCCCCTCTTTGGCCATCTCGTGCGCCTTACCCGGCCCGGCAAAGCCGCAAGCCTCCAGGGAAAGCGCCGCCATCACGCTGAAGGCGTCGTGCGCCTCGAAGAAGTTGATGTCCTGTGGTTCGAGGCCCGCCTGTGCATAGGCCCGGCGGCTGGAGAGGTACGAGGCCTGCAGGAACATGGGCGTTGCACGGCTGTGAACGGCGACCGAATCGGTGGCATTGGCCGAGGCCAGCACACGTGCGAACGGCCGGCCGCTGGCCTTGATCTCCGCCATGCGGTCCCCCGAGCAAATAATCAGCGCGGCCGCGCCATCGCAGATGGGGGAGGCGTCCAGCACGCGAATCGGATCGGCTACCACCGGTGAACGCCGGTAGGTGCGCATATCAACCGCCTTCTGGAACATGGCGTTGGGGTTGCGTGCGCCGTTGTGATGGGCGTTGATGGGGAAATAGGCCAGGTCTTCGGGGATCAGGTTATACTCGTAGAGGTAGCGGCGCATGATCATGGCGTTGAGGGCCACGAAGCTGACGCCATGCGAGGCTTCCTCATCGTAGTCGGCGGCCATGGCCAAACCACGTGTCGTGATCCGTGGATCGGTGGCGGTCAGTTTCTCGACGCCGCAGACCGCGACGATGTCATGCTGCCCGCTGGCAATTGCCATGACGCCCCAGCGTACCGCTGCCCCGCCCGATCCGCAGGCGGCCTCGGCGGTGGCGGCGTCAATGCCGCGCAGGCCTGCCGCGTCCGCGATGAGTGCGCCCAGGTGCTGCTGGTTGAGCAGGACGCCCGACAGCATGTTGCCGACATACAAACCTTCCACCGACTCAGCCCCGGCATCGTGCATGGCGGCTTCGACGGCGCGTGCTGCCATGACCCGCAGGCTCAGATCGTTATGGCGCCCGACGGCTGTCTGGCCGACGCCGATGATGTAGGCATCGCGCATGTTAGTCTCCGTTGTCCCCTGGTTTTCCGTCCCCGTCATTCAGAAACTGATCTGGAAATTTCTAATTGGAATAAAACTTGCCTTGAAACCTGGCATAGGTTGCGTAATCAATGTCCCGACGACGCTTGACATAATCGCTGACACAGGGCGCGGCTAAGCGCGGGGCGTAGATGCGGTCAGTGACCACCAGGGAAAAGGCGTCACTGCCGGCGCCCGCGCCAAATGACACCACCAGGATGCGTTCGCCAGCCGTGGCCACATCCAGAACGGCGCTGAGACTAAGCAGGACCGAACCGGCATGAGTGCTGCCGATATCCTCAACCAGGAACCCCGCGGCATATTGGTCGTAGGAAAAACCTAAGGCTTCCGCGGCGCGTCGCGGGACTTTGTTGTCTGGCTGATGGAAGATCACGTGCTGGTAGTCGGCGGCGCTGCGCCCCAGTTCACTCAACAGTTGGCTGGCGGCTGCTTTGACATGGTCGTTGTAGGCTTCGGAGCCGGTGGAGCGCAAGGCGTTACTGTAGTAGCGCGCACCGGGGCGCCGCCAGATGTCCATGCTATGGGTGACGTAGGAGATGGAGCCTTCGATGATGGCCACGCTCTCTTCCGCCGGCCCAACGATGACGGCCGCGCCGCCGGCTGCGGTGGTGTACTCCAGGGCGTCGCCGGGGCGTCCTTGCGCGGCGTCCATGCCGATGCACATGGCGTAGTCAGCCATGCCAGAGCCGACCAGGGCGATGCAGGCCTGCAGCGCCTCGGTGCCGGCCTTGCCGCCAAATTCCCAATCGGCGGCAAGGGTTTCGGGCGAGGCGCCCAGAAATTCGGCTACGATCGTACTGGTTGGTTTGACCGCGTAGGGGTGAGATTCGCTGCCCACCCACAGCGCCTTCAGCTCTTTGGGGTCAATCGCGGCGCGCCACATGGCATTGCGCGCCGCTTCGATAGACATGGTGGCGGTATCTTCATCAATTCCGGCTACCGCCTTTTGTTTGACAGGCCAGCCGGCGTCTTTTCCGCGCCAGACCCGCGCAATCTCTTCGCCGGCCAGGCGGTAACGGGGCACGTAGGCGCCATGACCGACGAGACCGACATCCCGATTGGGCTTGAGCATCGCTATTCCAGGGGCGCGGGCTGCATATGGAACTGACGCCTGAAGATGGACTGATAGACATCGCCCTGACTGACGATCCCCACCAGTTTGCCGCCTTCGACCACGGGTAGGCGTCGAATGGTCCAGAGCACCATCAGGCCGGCGGCTTCCAACAGCGGAGTGTCCGGAGAAACCGTCTGTACATGACGGGTCATCACCTCACCGGCCGTGATGCCGCTGATGTCATCGAAACCCTCATCTTTGGCCGAATGAGCCAGGCTGGGGGTAGGCGATTCCAGGAGGTGCCGGAAGAGGGGGTGCATTTCGCGCAGCACGTCCTTTTCTGAAATAATGCCGACCATGCTGCCTTCGTCATTGACAACAGGCAGACCGCTCAGGTGACACTCCACAATGGTACGCGCCACATCGCTGAGCGGCGCTTTTTCATTTACCACGAACACGTTGGTCGTCATGATTGATCGAATGGTCACAGTTCCCTCCCTCATGGCATCAGATCTCAAGTCGAGATAGGTATTGGTTGTCTCTATCTTATTAGCATCACTATAACGCAATGCGCCATAAAAGTCAACGGCGAATTGGGCGGTCTTGACAAAGGTCGCGCGGGTAGCGCCGCGACTCGCCGGTGGTTAGGTGTGCCTACCCGTTTGGGTGGGGTGACGTGCGGGTGCAGGGGCAGGCCGCCAGGGGGTAACGGACGGCTGCGGTCACGCGTCGTGGGGTTCGATTTCCCACGTGTCCTGCTGGCTGCCCCAATGGCTGCTGCCGTCACTACGACTAACGTGCCACCATGTCCTGCGCACCACGGTGACGCCGGGCGCTTTCTGCTCCGCGCTGAGGGCGGTGGCCGGCGACGAGACCGGGGCTGGGCCGGGGCGCGTCAGTCGGTTGCCGAGCAGGCGCTGAGCGAGGCGCAGCGCCAGCGCCGCGGTGGCCACGGCCACCGTTGCCCCCACCTCGCGGCGGGTGATGGCCGGCAAGGTCAAGCCACCGAAGCGGGTGACAGCCAATTTGTCATTGATGTTCGCCCCACAGGCGCGACAGATCGTTGCCTCCGCCGCATTGGCGGCCCGGCAACGTGGACAGATGCGCTGAACAGACATGATCGTCATGGCAAACCTCCCAAAAACGTAAGCGTTCAGGCCCTCACCCCCCGGCCCCCTCTCCCGTCGTGGAAAAGCACACGACGGGAGAGGGGGAGCGGCCACACCTCAGCCCCCTCTCCCGACGACAGCAGTTCCGTCGTCGGGAGAGGGGGTAGGGGGTGAGGGTCTGAACGGTTACCCAAAAACTAAGACCCGGAACCGACCAGGCCGGCCCGCGCGATGACCTGCTCGGCCGCGCGAATCAGCGGCATGTCCACCATCTTGCCTTCGTAGGCAAAGGCGCCGGTGCCTGCGGCCTGCTGACGAGCGTGGGCTTCGATCAGGCGCCGCGCCTGAGCCACCGCCTCAGCCGACGGGGTAAACGCGGCGTTGATCACCTCGACCTGGCGCGGGTGAATCGCCATCTTGCCGGTATATCCCATCTGCATGGCGCGCTGACATTCCCGCTGCAGGCCATCCATGTCGTTCAAATCTACAAAGACGGTGTCAATCGCCTGCCGGCGATAGGCCGCGGCCGCGGTCACCACCGCGCTGCGCGCATAAAACACTTCCCAGCCTTCGGCCGTGCGCGTCGCGCCCATGTCACCGGCCAGGTCCTCCGCGCCGAACATCAACGCATCCACGCGGTCATCTGCCTGGGCAATCTCGCGCACGTTCATGACGCCCAGCGCCGTTTCCACGATCACCAACATGCGCACTGCGCCCGCAGGCCATCCCTGCGCGTGTTCGACCCGCGCCAGGGCCTCGCTGACCTTTTGTACCTGGCCGGCAGATTCTACCTTGGGCAAGACCAGGCCATCCGGTCGGCCGGTCATCACCGCATCCAGATCAGCCGTCTCCAACCCAGAGCCAACCGGGTTGATGCGCACCAGGCGCTCGCGGCTGCCAAAATCAAGGCCGGCCAGGGCTTCCACAATCGTGGCCCGCGCCTCGGCCTTACGGCTGAACGCCACGCCATCTTCCAAGTCCATAATGATGCTGTCGGTCGGCAGCCGCGTGGCTTTTTCGATTTTGCGTAGACTGTCGCCGGGCATGAACAAAAGGGAACGTCGGACGCGGGCCATGAAACCTCCTGCCTATCTCAGTCGGTTAGGAATGAGAATTTTTTAACTGTCCAGTTCCGAGCAAATTCTGAGCATACAGACAGCACCAAAGCGGACACTTATTTAATTCTCATTCCTTAGCACCTTGAAGGCCAGGTGGCGCCCCATGCGCTGGCCGTTGGCCAGGGCAAACCACAAGCCTGTCACCATGTCAACCAACGGCGCCTGGGCGATTTCGCCCACGCGTATGGGGTGCAGTCCCGCGTCCGCGATCAACTGCTCAACGGCCACCTGCGCGTCTCCCCCCGCGCCACAGTAGAACAGATCGGCCTGTTGATCGCCAAAGCGAGGATTGACGAGATTTTCCCAACCCATGCTGTTGAACGCCCGAAACACCCTGGCGCTCGGCGCCTGGGCGGCGAAGACGGCAGCGCTGTTCATGGTCGGCGCGCCCATGCGGTTGGCCGCGTCAATGACAATTTTGCCGTTCAAGGCCGCGGCATGGGTGCGAATGGTTGCCTCCATGGCGCCGCCGGGAATGGCAAAGACCACGACATCGCCGAAAGCAATGGCGGAGGCCATCGTCCCAACCGCTGCCTGCGCCCCCAGCTCGCTGACAAACGCTTGCACATGAGGGCTGTTCGCTTCACGCACGCCGAACTGAACCGTATGACCGGCATGCGCCCATCGCTTGCCCAGCGTACCGCCGATATTCCCGGCGCCTAGAACTCCAACTTTCATGTTTTCTCACCTTTCGTGTCACTGCTTAGTCTCCTGCGTCCGGCGCTAGCCTGCGCAGGCAGGGTTGATCATCCTTGCCGCGACTTCGGTCGCCCGCAACCTTCTCAGATTGGTCGCTTCAGAAAAAGTACCGTCCGTTCCAATTCAATCACTACCATACCGGCCTGATTCTTGCCAATGTGACGCAGCCGCACCAGGCCGCGGTCGGGCTTGGAGGCGGAATCCCGCATTTCCAGCACCTCTGTCTCCACGTAGATCGTGTCGCCATGATAGACAGGGCGTGGATGGGTCACCCGTTCATAGGACAGGTTGGCCACAATCGTGCCTTCCGTCAGTTCCGGCACAGTCAACCCCACCACCAGCCCCAGCGTAAAAATGCCGTTGACGATGCGCTGCCCAAACGACGTGCGGCTGGCAAAGTCCTCATTCAGATGCAGCGGCTGCGAGTTCATCGTCAGAGCACTGAAAAGCACATTATCCATCTCCGTCACCGTGCGCCCCAGGCTGTGTTGGATCCGCATCCCCACCGTCAGCTCGTCAAAATACTTGCCCGTCATGACGATCTCCCTCGATTGATCTATTCCTCGTCGTCCTCCGCAGGCTCTGCAACAGGTGCGTCAGGTCGCAGCACCGGCGCGCCCACAGCCAGATAGGTGTAACCGCGCGCGACCAGTTCGGCAAAGTCAGAAATCATGCGCCGGCCGTCAATGATCAGATAGGGCGGCCGCGAGGTCTGCTCGATCTCATTAGAAATACCGCGGAATTCCTCCCAATCGGTCGAGATGAACAGGGCATCGCTGCCTTCCAGGGCCGCGTGGGCGCTGTCGTGATAGCTGATCTTCTCGAACAGGTGATTGCGCGCCGGATCGAAGTAACGCTGCGCCTCCTCGGTCGCCAGGGGGTCATAGGCCCGGATCGCCTTGACGCCCAGCGCCAGCAGGCTATCCACGACCTTGAGCGCAGACGAGTCACGTATGTCATTGGTGTGCTTCTTGAAGGCCAGCCCCAGCAAGGTCACCGTTTTATGGTTGAAATTGAAAAGCGCCTCGTGTACCGCACGCTCGATCAGGTAGCTCTTCTGATACTCGTTGATCTGGTACACCGAGCGCAGCAGATCGGTGGACTTGCCGCGGCGGCTCAACTGATAGGTGAGCGATTGGATGTCCTTGCCAAAACAACTGCCGCCGGCGCCGTTGCTGACATACGAACCCCACGTGCTGATGCGTTCGTCCGCGGTGACGCCCAGCTTGAGCTGCGCCATATCAATGTTGTCGAACGTTTCCGCCAGGCGTGCGCCCACCCCATTCCAGAAGGAGATGTAGGTCAGCAGCAGCGTATTGGCCACATACTTGATCGCCTCGGCCGTCTCCGGGGTCGTTTCGATGTAGCGAATGCGTACATGGTTGACGAACTGTGGGTAAACATGACGCAGCACGTTGAAATCTTCGTTCGTGTCCGCGCCCACAACTACCCGGTCCGGCTTGCGTGAACGCTCGACCGCGTTGCCTTCGGGTAGGAACTCCGGGTTGGACGCGACGCCAAAGTTGGGTACCCCGTGCTCTGTCAGCACCTTTTGCAGCTTGCGTGCCGTACCCACCGGAACCGTGCTCTTGTTGACCAAAACCACCCGGCGCTGATCGCGGCGCTGAGTCAGCAGCTCGCCCAGTTGATGAACTGCCTTGAGATAGTAGCTCAGGTCGGTGGCTCCGCTGCGCAGGGGTGGGGTGGGCAGGCATAAGAAGATGACCTGGGTGCCTTCGATGACTTCACGGATCTGTGCTGCGTCCGACACGAAGAACAGGTGGCGATCAAGGTTCTCAGCAATCACATCGGCCAGTTCTGGCTCGTTGACATAGCTTTCGATGCGGTGACGGTCTCCGCTCTGATAGGCTTCGATGCGGACCTGGTCAATGTCGTAGGCGTAGACTTGATGACCAAACTCAGAGCACACGGCAGCATGGGTCAGACCGACAAAACCGGTGCCCACAACTAGGATTTTCATGCAGATTCTTGCCTCATGCGACGCGCCTGGGATGTGGTGTGGGGGGCGCCGTCATCATACCCCAAAACAGGATGCCTGGCAACTTGCCGCCCTATTTTGTCGCGCAGTTGATCACCACCTGTGGTAAAATAGGGTCACTCTTGCGGAGCAAGGAGGCTCTCACGTTCCATGACTGCTGGCTTTTTCGAATTAGTGCTTGACGGGCAATCGCTTACCATCGCCCAGGTTGTACGCGTGGCGCAGGCCGCGCCGGGAACCCTGCACCTGCGCCTGGACGACGCGGCGCAGGCACGCGTCCGGCGGGCGCAGGCTGCCGTCGAGCAGATCATCGCGCAAGAACAGGTCGTTTACGGCATCACCACCGGCTTTGGCGCGTTCAAGAACATCTTCATCTCCCCAGAGCAGACGACCCAGTTGCAGCGCAACATCCTGATGAGCCACGCGGTGGGCGTCGGTGCGCCCTTTCCCACCAATGTCGTGCGCGCGATGATGCTCATTCGCGCCAACACGCTGGCCCTGGGACATTCTGGCGTGCGTCCGCAGGTGATCGAATTCCTGCTGCGCCTGCTGGAGCGCGGGGTACACCCGGTGGTGCCCCGGCAAGGTTCGCTGGGCGCGTCCGGCGACCTGGCGCCGCTGGCGCACGTCAGCCTGGTGTTGATCGGCCTGGGCGAGGCGGAGGTGCAGGGCGAGATTTTGCCGGGCGCGGCCGCGCTGGCGCGGGTTGACCTGGCGCCGCTGACGCTGCAGGCCAAAGAGGGCCTGGCGCTGACCAACGGTACCGGCCTGATGGCTGCGCTCGGTTGCCTGGCCGTGGCTGAGGCCGAAAACGCGGCCCGCGTGGCCGACATTGCCGGCTGCCTGTCGCTGGAAGCGCTGCACGGCACGACGCGTGCCTTCGACGCGCGCATCCATGCCGCACGGCCGCACCCGCGCCAGGTGGAATGTGCGGCCCGCCTGCGCGAGCTGTTGACCGGTTCGGAGTTCACACGGGACCGCCCCGGTGTTCTTGGGGAAGATCGCCAACCCGCGCCGTCGGCAGACTTCGTGCCGCCGCACCGCCACACGCCGGTTGATCCGCAGGACGCGTACACGCTGCGCTGCATTCCCCAAGTCCACGGCGCGTGCGAGGATGCCATCAAGTACGCGCGCTGGGTGGTGGAGATCGAGCTGAACAGCGCCACCGATAACCCGCTGATTTTTGTGGATGAGGCGAGCGGTGCGGTGGATGTCATCTCCGGGGGTAATTTTCACGGCGAGCCGCTGGCCATTGCCTTCGATTACCTGGGCCTGGCCCTGACCGAGCTGGGCAATATGTCCGAGCGCCGCTTGAGCCGCCTGCTGGATGCGGATAGCAACGGGCATGTGCTGCCCCCATTCTTGACCGCAGATGGCGGCCTCAACAGCGGCTTCATGTTGGTGCAATACACCGCAGCCGCGCTGTGCAGTGAAAACAAGGCCCTGGTACACCCGGCCAGCGCCGATACGATTCCAACATCGGCCAATGTCGAAGATCATGTCAGCAATGGGCCGATTGCCGGACGCCAGGCGCGGCGCATCCTGCGCAACCTGGAGACCATCCTGGCCATGGAACTGCTGGCCGCCAGCCAGGGTATTGATTTCCGTCGTCAAGTGCTCGGGCCTGACACGCGGCTGGGACAGGGCACCGCGCCCGTCTACGAGCTGGTGCGTACACAGGTGCCGTTTGTGACCACAGATGTCGTGATGTACCCGCTGATCGAAACCGCCCGCCAACTGGTTATCAGCGGGGCGGTGGTTGCCAGCACGTTGAACTGAGAACTCCTGAATCCTTTGCGTCCCTGCGTTCAGACATTTTTGGATCAGCCCAGGCCGGGGAGGAAGCTGAAGGAGCGCCGGCGGGGTGTTGTGACCGGCCCAGCGTCGGCGGCGCTGATGGAGGTTGTGGCCGGCGATTCGTCGAGCTTGAACTGCATGCGGTAGAGGCGCGCGTACAGGCCATCCTGCGCCATCAATTCCTCGTGCGTACCCAACTCCACCAGGCGGCCCTCTTCCAAAACCGCGATGCGATGCGCGTTCTGAATCGTGGACAGCCGGTGCGCAATGACCACGCTGGTGCGGTCGCGCATCAGGTGCTCCAGCGCCTCCTGCACCAGGCCCTCGCTTTCGCTGTCCAGCGACGAGGTGGCTTCGTCCAGCAGGAGAATGCGCGGGTTCTTGAGGATGGCGCGGGCAATGGCGATGCGCTGGCGCTGGCCGCCGCTGAGCTTGACCCCGCGCTCGCCCACGATGGTCTCATAGCCGTTGGGGAGCTGCAAGATGAAGTCGTGCGCATTGGCCGCGCGCGCCGCTTCGATCATCTCCGCCTCGCTGGCGCCCAGGCGGCCGTAGAGGATGTTGTCGCGCACGCTGCCGCCGAACAGCAGCGTCTCCTGCGGCACGATGCCGATCTGGCTGCGCAGGCTGTGAACCTGCACCGTGCGGATGTCGAACCCGTCTACGCAGATGCGGCCGGCCGTCGGATCGTAGAAGCGGGGAACCAGGTTGACCAGGGTCGTCTTGCCGGCGCCGCTGGGGCCGACCAGCGCCAGCACCTCGCCAGGCTGCACATCCAGGGTGATGTCAGTCAGGATGGCGGCGCCGGCGGGGTTATCCCGATAGTCAAACGATACCCCCTCGAAGGTGATACGCCCCTGCACCGGCGGCAGCGGCGGCGCGCCGGGCGCATCGGCGATCTCCGGCTGCGCGTCGAGAATCTCGAACAGGCGCCGACTGGCGCCGAGCGCCTCTTGCAGGCCGGTCCACAGGCTGCTAAACTGACCGATGGAGCCGGCAATGGTCAGGGTGAGGATGAGGAACATCAGCAGTTGCCCGGCGGTCAGGCGGCCGGCCAACACCTCGTGCCCTCCGAACCAGAAGATGGAGATCACGGCGGCAAAGCCCATGAAGGACGCCAGGGGGCCAAAGAGCGAGCTCAGGCGGATGCGTTTGAACGCCAGGAGCAGCGTCTGCTGAATACTCTGGCGAAACCGGCCTACCTCGTAGGCTTCGCGTGTGAACGATTGCACCACGCGCACGCCGCCGATGGCCTCTTCGAGCACGGTGGTCGCGTCAGCCAGTTGATCCTGCACCGCGGTGGAGAGCGTGCGCAAACGGCGGCCAAAGAGGATGGCAATGAGCATCACCAGCGGAATCAGCACCAGCATGAAGACGGTCAGGCGCCAGTTGGTGACGATGATGAGGATGAACGCGCCGATGAAGGTCAGGGTTTGCGAGAGCGCGGTGGAGATGTCCGCGGTGACGACGCCGCGCACCGTGGTCACGTCGTTGGTCAAGCGGCTGACCAGCTCACCGGTGCGGCGTTCGTTGAAGAAGCTGAGCGACAGGCGCTGCAGATGTTCGAACAGGGTCACGCGCATGTCGGCCAGCACGCGTTCGCCAATGGTGGCGAGCAGATAGCCGCGCACGAAATAGACGACGCTTTGCAGGGCGAAGATACCGATCAGGATCAGGGTAATTTGATTGAGCAGCGTGGCATCACCGCGACTGAAGACCGCATCAATCAGGAATTGCAGGGCATAGGGGCCGGCCAGCGACAGGATGCTGCCGAGAACCACCGCCGCCAGCATCACCGCCAGACGCCGGCGATACGGTTGCACAAACGCAAACAGCCGTCGGAACTGACTCATGCCGCCCAGCGGGTTCACACGGAGAGGATTTTCTTGTTTTGCTTCAGCCATAAAACCTCATTTTGTCGGTCACGTCTCAGGTGTGACGACATCGTTCGGAGTTAGGTCACGCCCCTCTAGGAGACTGGCGATGCGCATATCACTTAAAGCATCAATAATTACACTGCTGGCGATCATCCTGTTGACGGCCTGCGCCGACATACCGCCTGGTGCTGCGCCGAATGAGACCGCAATGCATGCGATGCCGACCGCGACCCAGGCTACACCGGCCGCAGCTGGCACAATCCCAGCCGAAGTACCCACGCGCAGACCAGCCCTGGGGTGTGCGTCTGGTGATGTGACACTCAAGACGTATTTCGATCCGGTCGGCCAGTACTGCCTCCTGTATCCAGCACGGTTCACTGTTGGCGATGTCGCGCCGGGGTATCACGCTGTATTCTACGGCCCACCACTCGATGACTATCCCCTTGACCCTTTGAGAGGAGCGCTTTCGCTGACAGAACCAGGTTTGGCGCTTGGGCGCACGGTGACGCAAGTGGTAGATGAATTCTTGCAGTCACCAGGGCCTCATCAGGGTCAGGCGCTGTCCATAGTACGTGAAACCCTCACGATCGGTGGGGAGCCTGCCGAACTGCTGAAAGACGTGCAGGGTGAGGCAGCGTTGACATGGCAAGCTTTTGTAGTTCATAACAACAGAATCTACCATTTTGTATTATTTCCAATGAATGACGGCTTGGCGCAAGCACGCCCCGACATCGATGCAGTGTGGCAGGCTGTCCAGAAGTCATTCACTTTCCTGGAAGCAGCGCCGCCCGATGCTGTCCCAATGGAGGCAACCCCTGTTCGATAACGTCGTCCGACCGTAGGTCACGCCTACGGTGACGATGTTGTCCGGCCAGGAGGCCGGACCTACAGGGCCGCAGCCAGTTCGTTGGTCCAGGCGATCACCTGTTGGCGCTCGCTGTCGGTGATGTTGCGCAGGGGCAGGCGCGCTTGGCCGCCCACCTGACCGCGCGGCCAGGCCGGCCTTCCAGCCTGCGATGCCGTGGCGACCGACGGTTTCACTGACCCGGCGCAGCAGCTCGCCATGGCGGCGGGTCGCGGCCATGTCGCCGTCGCGGGCCGCCCGCACCAGGCTGGCGGCCGCTTCGGGCAGCACATTGGCCGCGGCCAGGATCACCCCATCCACCAGGCCGGTCAACAGGAAGCCGGGCGCAGCGTGCGCGGAGCCGCCGAGAATGATGAAATCGTGGCCGGCCGCGGCTTCGCGATAGAGGCCGGCCATCTGCGGGTCGCCGCCGCTGTTCTTCATGCCGATGATGTTGGGGTGCCCGGCCAGCGCGGCCACCGCCTCGGCCGGCAGCGTCACATTGACGATGGGCGGCACGCTGTAGAGCATGATGGGGATGGGGCTGGCGTCGGCCACCGCGCGGTAGTGATTGGTCAGATTGGCGGCATTCATCGCCTTCTGGTAGTAGCTGGGCGTCACCACCAGCGCCACATCGGCCCCGGCCCGGCCCGCCTGCCGGGTCTCCTCGATGGTCTGCCGCGTGCCGGACAGACCGGCGCCTGCGATCAGCAGCCGGTCGGCCGGAATCTGCTGACGGCCCACTTCGAGCACCAGGGCGCGCTCGAACTCGCTCAGATGCACCTGCTCGCCGGTGGAGCCAAGCAGAAGAATGCCATCCAGGCCGCGGGCCAGCATCCAGGCCGCGTTGCCGCAGACCGGCCACATCCACCTGGTCCGCGGCGTCGAAGGGGGTGATGAGGGCGACAAAAGCGCCGGCCAGGCGCTCTTTTCAACGTTCGATGATCCATGATGTCTCCTAAAATCAGATGACTCACACAGGGACGGGAACCTCTTTTTTTTTTCCTTCCTCGCTTCCTCGCTGCCCCCGGTCAGTCTGGCAAGAAGCGGGCAAAGACCCGGTTGCCGATCAAGACGGCGGCGGGGGTCAGCCGGACGCAGGTCGGCGTGACTTCGATCAGGCCGGTTGCGGTCAGCTCGGCCAGGATGTCGGGGTAGATCTCGCTGACTTCCCGGCCGAAGCGGGCCTGGAACGCGGCGCGGTTGACCCCTTCGTCCAGCAGGCGCAGCCCCACCATCATCGTCTCACCCATGGCCAGGGCGGGCGTCGCCTGTTCCTCCGAATCGAGCAGCGGCTGGCCTGCGTCGCTGCGCCGAATGTACTCGGCCGGGCTGCGCAGGTTGGACCAACGGCGGCCCTGTTCGCCAGAAAAGGCGCCGGGGCCAAAGCCCAGGTAATCGGCATTGCGCCAATAGGTCAAATTGTGCTGGCTCTGAAAGCTGCCGCCCGCAGGATGGCGCCGCGCCCAGTTGGAGATCTCATACTGCTGATAGCCGGCCGCGGCCAGGTGTGCCTGCGCCATCTCGTACAGGTCGGCGGCCAGGTCCTCATCGGGCGCGGGCACGCGGCCGCTCGCCACCCAGGCCGCCAGCGGCGTGCCCTCTTCGACGATCAGGCTGTAGAGCGAGAGATGCTCCGGCGCCAGGGCCAGGCCGCGCTGCAAGGTGGATTGCCAGGTAGCCGGTTGCTGCTGGGGCAGGCCAAAGATGAAATCGAGGTTGATGTTGTCGAAGCCGGCGGCGCGGGCGTGAGCAAAGGCGGTCTCCGCCTCGTCTGCGCCGTGGATGCGGCCCAGGAAAGCCAGTTCGTCCCCATCGAAGCTCTGCACGCCCATGCTCAGGCGGTTGACCCCCAGGCTGCGCAGATCGGCGAAGCGGGCGCGATCCACCGTGCCGGGGTTGGCCTCGCTGGTAATTTCAGCCCCAGGCAGAATTGTAAAGGCCTGGTGGCAGGCGTCGAGCACGCGCGCCAGTTGCCCGGCGCTCAGGACGGTGGGGGTGCCGCCGCCCAGAAAGATGGTATGCACCGGCGGGCGACCGCGGACGGCGCCGGCCGCGCTGATTTCACGGGCCAACGCCACGCTCAGGGGTTCGAAGAGCGCCTGCAGCCCCGCGTAGGTGTTGAAGTCGCAGTAGGGACACTTGCGCGCGCAGAAGGGGATGTGCAGGTAGAGGCTGAGCGGTGTGGTGGTCATGACTTGACGCTGGTGGTAGGCTGCGTGCTGCTGTCTGCTGCGCGGTTTTGGAAGCGGAAGCCGTGCCCGCGCACCGTGAGCACGTAGGCATGGCCGGGATCGAGTTCGGCCAGGCGCTCGCGCAGGCGGCGCACCAGCGCATCAATGGCCTGTTCGGAAATGCCCTCTTCGGCATCTTCGGACCAGACGCAGCGAATCACCTCGTCGCGGCTGACCACGCCGCCCGCCGCGTCCAGGAGCAGTTCCAGCAGGCGGTACTGGGGCAGGGAGAGCGGGGGGTTGAGCGTGCGCTCGCCCACGAACACCTGACGCGCGTCCGGTTCCAGGTGCAGCACCGGTATGCGTGGCGGCTGCTCGAAAACCAGCGGCGCGGTCTGTTCGGCGTCCACGAAAGCCAGCTTGAAACGCAGCGCGATCTGAATTTCATCGCCATCCTGCAGCGGGGTGATGCCCGCCAGGTCGCGGCCGTTGAGATGCGTGTTGTTCTTGCTGCCCAAATCCTCTACCAGGTAGCGGTCGCCTTCACGGAAAACGCGCGCATGGCGCCGTGACACCTGGCGATCATCCAGGAAGATGTCGCAATCAGGGCTGCGCCCGATGATGATTTCGGCCTGGTCGAGCGGGTAGCCGCGCCCGGTCTGATTGCCGCGCTGCAGAATGAGCATGGCGGTTTCACGGTTCAGCATGACGATGGTATACTCCAGGGAGCGAGGCGCCTGCGCCAGGCCTGGCCTGGCGCGGCGGTGGTGTTCAGCTTGATTCAGCAACTTTTCAGCACTCTGTAATGCACGCATGAGCAAAACCCTGACGAACGGCACGGTTCTCTACAACCGCTACAAGGTTCTCGAATTGGTCGGGCAAGGCGGCATGGGCGCGGTCTACAAAGCCGAAGACCTGCGCCTGAAAGGCCGCCTGTGCGCCATCAAGGAAGTGGTGCCGGATCAAGGCGACGACCTTTTCGAGCAGGCCTCCGAACAGTTCTACCGCGAGGCGAGCACCCTGGCCAGCCTCGATCATCCCAATCTGCCCAAAGTCTCTGACTATTTTACCACACGCGGCCGCGAATACCTGGTGATGGATTTCGTGCCGGGGCGCGACCTGCACGACCTGGTGAAAGAAGCCCGCCGCCAGGATCACTTCCTGAGCGAAGAGCAGGTGCTGGGCTGGATGGGCCAATTGCTCGACGCCCTGGAATACCTGCACAGTCAACCTTCGCCCGTGCTGCACCGCGACATCAAGCCGTCCAACATCAAGCTGACGCCGCGCGGCGCGATCAAACTGGTGGATTTTGGCCTGGTCAAGCTGCTGCTGGCCGATGACAGCCGCACCGTGACCGTGGTGCAGGGCCGGGGCACCGTGCAGTACACGCCGCTGGAGCAATACGGGGGCGACACCGGCTATACCGATGTGCGTTCTGACATCTACGCCATCGGCGCCACGCTCTATCATCTGCTGACCGGTCAGCCGCCGGCCGACGCCAAGCAGCGCTTCCTCAAACCGGGCAGCCTGGCGCCGATGCGCAGTCTCAACCCGGCCGTCTCTGCCACCACTGAGCAGGCGGTGATGCACTGCATGGCGATGCATCCCAACGACCGGCCGGCCACGGTGACCGATGTGCGCCGGGCGTTGTTCGATCCCGTCTTTCACTCGGCCAGCCTGCGCACCGATTCCCTGGCCGCCTGGGATCTGGCGGTGCAAGCCAACAGTTGGCTGATTGGCGCCGCGCTTGGCCTGGCCGTCGTAGCCCTCGTTGTCACCCTTCTGGCCCCGGTTCTACCTTGATTATTTCTCGTTTTCCGTCCCCTCGCTGAGCAGCTCCTTCTCACGCACAGCGGCGTTGGTCTCGCGCCAGATCAACGCGGCCAGCGGCAGCAGGCCGCTGACAAAGGTGATCATCGGCGCGCCCCAGGGACGCAGACTGTGCTGCAACCAGGTGGCGCCGGGCAGCCAGCCCAGGCTGTAGAGCACATACGCGGCCAGGCCGCACACCGCGGCCCAGCCCAGCAGGCGTACGATGTCGTCTGGTGTGCGCCGGTCGCGGTTAGCCTGTGTGAAATAGATCAACCCGCCGGCGGCCGCGACGCCCAGCAGGCCCAGGATGAAGGCAAACAGGTCAACCCGCGCGCTCGGATTGGTGTTGGCGAATCCGGGCACGGCGGTTGGCTCGGGGGTGTTGGTCGGCGTGGGCAGAGGCGTCCAGGTTGGCGTGGGCGTGGGGGTGTCGGTGGGGGTGGCGGTCGGCGTGGGCACCACCGTGGCGATGCGCGCCGGCGAATCGCCCTGGATGGTGACCAGGAGCGTGGTAGACTCTTTGGCGCTGCCCGCGCTCATCGTGATGCGCAACTCGCCTGTGCGTTCGAGCTTGACGCTGGCGCGCGCCACGCCGTTGATCGTGGTCACTTCCTGGCGCGGTAGTTCCAGCGCCTCGCTGGCGTAGAACAGGCGGTAAGTGGCCGGTGTGCCATCCGGCACCGCATTGCCATTGCGGTCGCGGATGATGCCGCTCGCCAGTTGCAGCGTGTCACCCACGTTGACCGGGATCGGCTCGGACGCCGGGTTGCCGGCGGCGTCATTGCCGGTTTGCGCGGAAAATTGTTCGATGGAGATGACCTGGGCCGGGTCAGGTTCCAGCCGCGCCTGCAAATCGTAGTTGGTACCCGGCACGCTGACCGGCGAGGCGCCCGGCGGCGTAAACTCACGGAAGAGCGCGCGCACGGCCGCCTCCAGGAATGGTTGCGTGCTGGCATAGACGCCGTAATAGGCGGTGAGCTTGCTGATTTCCGTGGTATCCAGGTAATACGGTGCGTTGAGGGCCAGGATGATGATCTTCTTATCGCGCAAGCTGTCGGAGCGCTGGCGCAAGAAGGCCTTGACCATGTCGGAAGCAGGGACTTCGGTGGGCGCAACGTCGAGCATGGCAAAAATCAGGTACGCTGCCGTGCGCACCGAGCCTTCGACCGAGGCGGCATCCGTGGCGGCTGCCTTACCGTCGAGCACGGCCTTGAGCTGCTCGAAGCTGAAGCTGGTGACGTTAGCGGGCTGCACCTGGCCGGTGGCCTGCGGGCCGTACAAGCGCAGCACGATTTCTTGCAGGGCGTTCACTGGCACGGGCACGAAGGGCGCGCACGCGGCGCAGTCCTGTACGACCCGGCTATCGCTGAAAATCACCAGTTTTTCATCGGTCAGGGGCGATGTAGGCACCCGATCGGCCAGCTCCTGGGGGCCAGGGTAGAGCAGGGTGATGCTCTCTTTGGCAATCTGCGCCACCACGGTGCGGTCGAGACCCACCTGCGCGGTGGCGGCGGTCGCATCTACCAGCACGTTGTCTGTGCTGAATTGACGATAGAGCTTGAGCTTCATACTCAGAATACGGGTCACCGCGGCATCAGCCCGTGTACGAAAGTCGGTGTCGCTGTCGTATTTCTCGCGAAAGAAGAGGATGGTGTCTTTGATGTTGGCCAATTGTTCGCGGTTGTCGCTGGTCAGGGCAAAATTGGTCAGCGTCAGCAGGTCATTGCCGGCTGTGAACGCGTCCAGGGCGATCTGGCGCTGCGGGAATTTCAGCAATTGGGCATCGTAGTAGCGACGCACCGCAGGCACGCCCAGGCTGTCGCTGACCAGCAGGCCGCCCGCGCTGCGCCAGGGCTTGAACTCCGGCAGGTTCATGATGGTCTGCAGTTGCGGCGCCAGGCTGATGGGTGGCGTCAGTTGGCGGGTGTTGTCCTGAAAGCCCCGGTAGCGGATGTGTGATGACATCAACGCCTCGGTGGGTGAAAAAACCTGGTGCGCGTCCAAGCGCGTGGCCGCAGCAAAGGGCGGTAGTTCCACCTGCTGCAGGGCGGCCAACGGCTTCTGGACCGTCGCCACTTCTTCTTCTGGCCGGCGATCGCTGCTTCCCTGCCCGGGGAAGTGCTTGGCTACGGTGAGCACCCGTTGATTGCTGCCGATGTGTACGCCCTGGATGTAGGCCTGGCCCATGCGCCCCACCCAGTACGGGTCGCCGCCAAAGACACGCACGCCCAAGTCACCCTCGCGCCCGCCGCGTGGATTGTCCAACACGTCGAGCGAAGGCCCGAGCAGAAAGTTGACCCCGACGGCCGCCAGTTCTCGCCCCACGATCTGGCCGACCGCCTCGGCATTGGCAGGATGCCAGGTGGCGCCAATCGCCATGGCATCGGGCAGCGGCGTAAAACCGTTGCGCAGCCAGGTGTAGGGAAAATCGTTGCCTTCGTGCGTCACGCCGATGAGGAGGGGGATGCGCACCACGCTCTCTTCTGGCTCGGCCGGTTTGGGTGGGCGCACGGTGGCGGTGATGACCGGCGTCGCTGTGGCGTCTGCCGGCGGCAGCGGCTGGTTGAAGGCCAGCGCCTGCAATTGATTGCTCAGGCCGGCCACGGCCGCCGGGTTGGCGCCGGTCGGCGGCAAATTCTCCGCGGTGAGCAGCACGCCGCCCACGTAGTAGTCGCGAATCAACTCGGCAATTTGCGAATCAGCCCCGGCGTCGCTGCCCTGAAAACTGACCAGGAACAACTGCCCCACCTTCTGGCCGTTGGTCATGCGCTTGAGCAGCTTCTGGACATCGGTCTCAGCCTGCCCGGGCGCGGCCAGAGTCGGCGCCGGGCCGATCAGCGCGACCAACAGCGTCAAGAGCAAGAGGAAATGTAACTGCCCAGGCATCTGGCGCCGGCGGCAGCCGCCGAATGAATTCGGGGCGCAAGGGCGTGCCGCCGCCAGGTCGGCCTGCGCCGACCCGCATCGCGTCCACGCAGGTGGACGCCCGGCGGAACGCCCATTAGGCGCGATTTCAATCGCTCTGCTGCTCGCCCGCAGCCGGGGCGCGACATGTGCCATGTTGTGCCGATCCATCCGTTGTCTTAGGGGGGAAAAGGGGAAAGGTCAGGGAGCGGCCTAAGTATACCCGGCCTCAAAGAAGTTGCCAACTTGCAGAAGTTACCAACTTTCCAAAAAGTTGGTAACTTGCAGAGGCGCCTTACAGTCAAACCGGCGACCGCTCTTTATCATGACTGACCGTCCAATGGACAGCGAAGTAGATGAAGTAGATGAAGTAGATACTGATAGGAGACAGAAATGCAACGAAAATTAGCCCTCGGCCTGCTGCTGGTTTTGCTGAGCCTTGTCATCAGCAGCTGCGCTGGCGCCACTCCCGCCGCCACCCCGGCTGCTGCAAACACCCCCGCGCCGGCGCCCACCCTGACGCCAGCCGCTGCGAACACCCCCGCGCCGGCGCCCACCCTGGCGCCGGCCGCTGCGAATACCCCCGTGCCGGCGCCCGGCGCTGCGGATGTTTTCCGCTTCGTCACCGTGGCGGACGCCAGTGAGGCTCGTTACCGGGTGCGCGAACAATTGGTCAATCGCGATCTGCCTGGCGACGCCATCGGCGCCACGAAGGACGTCAGCGGCACGCTGACGGTTGCTGCCGATGGCACGCTGATGTCAGCGCAGTCACGCTTCGAGATCGGCCTGCAGGGCCTGAAGAGCGATTCCAGCCGCCGCGATGGCTTTGTGGCCAGCAATGTGCTGCAGACCAGCCGCTTCCCCACGGCCGTCTTCGTGCCGACGGCGGCCACCGGCCTGCCACTACCCCTGCCCGCGTCAGGCCAGGGCACGTTCGAGCTGAGCGGTGATCTGACTATCCGCGATGTCACGCGGCCGGTCACCTGGCAAATCACCATCACGCGCGACGGCGATCAACTCTCTGGCACGGCTACAACCAGCTTCACGTTCAAGGATTTCAACCTGACGCAGCCGCGGGTGCCGG
Organism: Candidatus Amarolinea dominans; assembly: GCA_016719785.1. Classification (NCBI taxonomy): domain Bacteria; kingdom Bacillati; phylum Chloroflexota; class Caldilineae; order Caldilineales; family Candidatus Amarolineaceae; genus Candidatus Amarolinea; species Candidatus Amarolinea dominans. The sequence continues at coordinate 119,825 of JADJYJ010000018.1, read as the reverse complement.
TCGTGCTCAGCGTGCAGGACACCATCAAGCTGGAGCTTGATTTCCAGATGGTGCTGGCCGGCGCGTGAGCGTCTTCTCCGGCATGGTCGCGCACTTCACCGGCTCTGCCAACGCCCTGACCCAGGCGCAAGCCCGGGTCAGGGCGTCGGGTCGCCCGCTGATTGATCTGATCAACGGCAATCCGACGCAGCACGGCCTGCACTTCCCTGCGGCCACCCTGCAGGCCGCGCTGGCAAAGGCGCAGGTCGCGGCGGCCGTCTATCGTCCTGATCCCAAGGGGCAGGCTGTGGCCCGCCAGGCCATCAGCGCCTACTACGCGACCCAGGGTGCAGCCTTCGACCCGGCGCACATCCTGCTCACCCCGGGCACGAGTCAATCCTACTGGTACCTCTTTCAACTCCTGGCGGACCCCGGCCAGGAGATCCTGACGCCGCAGCCGTCCTATCCCCTGTTCGAATTCATCGCCAGCCTGTGCCGCGTGACCCTGACGCCCTATGCGCTGGTGCGGTCCGCCGCAGGCTGGGAGATTGACATCGCCGGGCTGGCCGCGGCCATCACGCCCAACACCCGCGCCATCGTGCTGATTTCGCCGCACAACCCCACCGGCCATGTCGCGAGCGCGGCCGAGGTCGAGGCGCTGGTGGCACTGGCGACTGCGCACCGCCTGCCCATCATCGCGGATGAGGTCTTCTGCGAATTCATCTTCGGCGCCGGTCAACACCAGCGGCCGGCCAACCATGCGGCGCCGTTGGTCTTCACGCTGAACGGCTTCTCCAAGATGCTGGCGCTGCCGGGCGCCAAGCTGGGCTGGATCGCGGTCAGCGGGGAAGCGGCGCTGGTCAGGACCGCGGTGGCCGCCCTGGAAACCATCGCCGACACCTTCCTGGCGACGCACGAATGGATTCAATGGGCCGCGGCCGATCTGCTCACGCAGGGGCAGGCGTTCCTGGCCGACTACCGCCAGCAGATTGCAGAGCGGGCCGCCCTGGCCCATGAACTGTTGGCCGGCGCGGACCATTTCCATCTCACACCCGCGGCCGGGGGATTCTACCTCACGCTCGATGTGAGCCGGTTGACCAGCAGCGACGAGCACCTGGCGCTCGATCTGCTCCTGGAAACGGGCATCCTGACTCATCCCGGCTGGTACTACGATCTGCCCACGCCAGGCCTCGTCCTCTCGTTTCTGTCCCAACCAGAGATTCTGCGCAGCCATCTACCGCGGCTCATCGCGTACCTGGCCGGCAATTGAGAGGCCTCACACCAAGACACGAAGGCAGGAGTTATTTTTGTGTCCCTGTGTCCGTGTATGAGCCGGGAGCGGAGTCTGGCCGGGCCGCGGCGGCCCACCAGAGGACGGCGAAGGCGAGCAGGCCCAGGATGCCCAGGGCCAGCAGCTTGGTGAGCCGCGAGTTGATGAAAATCGCCAGGCCGCCAAAGAGGGCGCAGAAGGCATAGTAGGCGAGCACGATCTGGCGCTGACTGAAGCCCAGGTCGAGCAGGCGGTGGTGCAGGTGATCGCGTGAGGAGTGATAGGGCGAGCGGCCGCTGCGCACGCGGCGCCAGATCAGCCAGGCGACATCCAGGATGGGCAGGCCGAGCACTAGCAGCACCGTGGCGACACGCGCGCCGCCCATGATGCCGAGGGCAGCCAGCGCAAAACCGAGAAAGAAAGCGCCCGAACTGCCCATGATGACGCTGGACGGGTTGAAGTTGTAGGGCAGAAAGCCCAGCACCGCGCCCAGCAGGGCCAGCGGCAGCAGCGCCACACTGGTTTGCGGCGGTTCGGCGCGCAGGAGCATGTGGCCGGCCACCACCAGGCAAAAGATGGCAGCCACGCCCGCGGCCAGGCCGTCGAGACCGTCCAGCCAGTTGACGGTGTTCATCATGCCGGCAAACCAGAAGAGGGTGAGCAGCCAGACGATGGGCCAGGCAAAGCCGTCCGCGCCGCCAAAGGGCTGATTGGTGAACGGGTTGTTGACATGCTTGATGAAGATCAGGCTGGCGATGCCGATCAGCCCGGCCACGACCTGCACCAGCGCCTGGGGCCAGGCCGGCAACTGCAGGCGGTCATCGAGCAGACCAAAGATGACCACGACCGTGCTGCCGATGAGCAGGCCAATGAGTCGCGTCGCTTCGTTCGGATCGCGGCTGGCCGGGAAGAAGGCGGGGAAAGCCAGCGTCGCCAGGACCGTCAGGGTGAAGGCCAGGTAGAGCGCCACGCCGCCCAGGCGTGACAGCGTGCCGGTATGCACGCGGCGCGGGGCCGGCGCATCGGCCAGGCCCAGGCGCAATCCCCACTGCCGCGCCAGCGGCGTCAGCAGCAGGGATAATCCAAACGCCAGCAGGAAAACAACGATGAAGGGCAAAATCAAAAACCTGGTGTCAAGAGCCTACGGTTGCAAGCGGTTCAACATGCGGGGGAAGGCGCCGGTTTCGCGCACATGATCGAGGCCGCAAATCCAGGCGACGGTGCGCTCGACGCCCAGGCCAAAGCCGCTGTGGGGTACGGAGCCGAACTGGCGCAGTTGGATGTACCAGTCATAGGCGTCGGCCGGCAGCTTGTGCTTCTCGATGGCGGCCATCAGCTTGGCCGGATCGCTCATGCGCTCGCTGCCGCCGATGATCTCGCCGTAGCCCTCAGGCGCCAGCAGATCGGCGCTGCGGCAGACCTCCGGCCGGTCCGGCTCCGGTTCCATGTAGAACGCCTTGACCTCGGTGGGGAAATGATGCACGAAGACCGGCTTCTCGAACTGCATCGTCAGGTAGGTTTCGTGCGGCGCGCCGAAGTCGTCGCCCCAGGCAATGGTGGTCAGCGGATCATCGTTGGGCGGCACGGTGACGCCCTGCGCCGCGGCCGCGTTGATCATAGCCACGGCCTCATCGTAGTGCAGGCGCTCGAACGGCGCCGTCACCTTTTGCAGATGGCTGATGTCGCGCTCCAACACCTTTAGCTCGACGGCGCGCTCTGCCAGCACCGTCCGCACGATGTAGCTGACAAACTGTTCTTCGATCTCCAGCAGTTCTTCCAGCTTGCAGAAAGGAATCTCCGGCTCCACCATCCAGAACTCCTGCAGATGGCGCCGCGTCTTGCTCTTTTCCGCGCGGAAAGTAGGGCCGAAGCAGTAGACCGGGCCGAACGCGAAGATGTTGGCTTCGTTGTAGAGCTGGCCGGTCTGCGCCAGGAAGGCCGGCGTGCCGTGAAAGTCAATCTCGAAGAGGGTCGTCGTGCCCTCGCCGGCCGCCGGCGTCAGGATGGGCGTGTCCACCAGCATGAAGCCGTGGTCGTCCAGCCAGGCGCGGATGGCCTTGATGATGGTCGCGCGCACGCGCATGATGGCCCATTGGCGGCTGGAGCGCAGCCACAGATGGCGGTTGTCCATCAGGAACTCGACGCCGTGCTCCTTGGGGCTGATGGGGTAATCGGCCGCAATCTGAACCACCTCCAGGTCGGTCACATCCAGCTCGAAGCCGCCGGGGATGCCGGGCGCACGTTCTTCGGCGCGCACCGTGCCGCTGACGATCAGCGAGGACTCCTGCGTCAGGCGCCGCGCCGCGTCGAACACGGCCTCGCTGACATTCTTCTTGAAGACCACCGCCTGGCAGATGCCGCTGCCGTCGCGCACCTGCAGGAATTGCAGGCGGCCCTTGTCGGTCTTGTTGTACAGCCAGCCGCGCAGCGTGACCGCCGCGCCAACATGGTCTTTCAAGTTCTCGATACGAACGATGGACATAGCTCTCTCCTCGCAGGTTGGAATGTTCGATTCATGCACCCGGTACACGGGCGCGAGAAATCCGCCCCGGGCGGGCCCGCGGCGGCCCCGCCGGCGCGGGGGCCGGGGGGGCCCCCCGGGGCGGGGGTCTGCGGGGGGGGGGGGTTGGTTCCCCCCCCCCCCCCGCGCCCGCCGCGGGGGGGGCGCGGGCCGCCGGGGGCCCCCGGCGCCCCGGCGGCGGGGGCCCCCCGGCCCCGGCTTGCTCGCGGGGGCGGTGCTTCCCCCCCCCGGGGCCGCGGGGGGGTTGCCGCTGTTGAATTCCACCAGTTTCACCCAATCAATCGCGCCGCTTTCGTCGCAGAAGCGTTCGATGAATTGGTGGGTGAAACGATTCACGATGCGGGCGTGCTCTTGGGCGAATGATCCTCGACACGTTTTGACTTGAGCTGCAATTGGCTGGACGATGGCGCGATAGAGATCTCATCCCCCGATGAGCAAACGAACCGACGACCGAGATAACCCCACTGTCCGCTTACCGAGCAGACCATTGTCGGCTGCACCCTGATGCGCCTGCGCGCCTGCGTAGGGCCTGTTCACGAACCCGGATTTGCAGGTCACTGTCAGCAGTGCAGTACGGCATGATGCTTACCAGGAATGAGATACCGTTGCTGGAACACTCCAGATCAATACCCGGTACAGCCGATGGTCGTCCCTGGCCCCAATCACCCGCCTGAGTGCGCGAGCGCCATGCTGATGACATCTCCCGCCGATCGTGACCGTTCAGTCACGAAGGAGTAGGGGTGCGGCGACAGCAACGTGTCAAGACTCAGCATGTTGAGCATTCCGATTCGACGCTGATCCCAATCGGCGATGCGCTGCTCAGTAAAGGCTTGCACTTCATTGATGTCCAATGGTTTCATAAGAGTTTCCTCTGGATTCGGTCGCCTACAGACGCTGGTCGGGTTCCTACAGCTCGCGCTCTTTGCGCAGAACGCTGCCCACTTCCTCGATCACTTCAAGCAGTTGATTGAATGTCCCCGTGCTGCCTATTGTATCCCAGAATTCCTCCCCAATCAGTATTTCATCCCGCACATCCATGATCTTCTTGGTCATGCCGTGTTTGTAGTTTGCCCGCGTCGAATAGGGGTTGTATGGGAAAGCGAGGTAGGCCTGTGGGTTGTCCTGAGAGCGCAATGCTAAGAATGTTAGCATCTTCTGTTTTGTTTGGGCGCCGATATCCAGGTTTGGCTTTGATGTCTTGATCTCAACGAAGAGCGGGCCTGTGCCGAAATCGCCGATGAAAAGATCCGCGATAACTCGCACTTTTACCGTCTCGTGGTCGCTATCGTCATCAACACGCAGGACTTCGGCCAGTTCGGCCGCGTGGTTGGGACGGCGCTGACCTGACCGCAGTTCGCGGGCAATTCTCGCAATCGCGTCTGTCGCAGACTTTCTGAGAAGGCCCTCGATCTTGTGCTCCACAGCCACTTGCTGATAATGCTCGCTCGCGATGCATTTCGCCAGACGAGGGAATAGTAACATTCCCATCTTCGTCACGGCGGAACGCTCTCGTTTGGCTGCGATCAAGCCTGCATCGTCCAGGAATAGCTTATGAAATGGGTAGGCCCGTTTGAGTTCTTCGATTTCTTTTACGCCATATCGCTTGAATGACTGCTGTGCAAAATTCTTGAGCAGGTCATAAACCGCCTGGTGCGTGTTCGGATTCATTGATGTCTCCACGGACTCACGGTTTTCGCCACACAAACACCGATTCGTAGAATTCGCTCGATCGTCGTCCGGTACGGCGGTTCACATGGCGCTTGAGCACGGCCTCGACTTCAACCCCACACAGCCTGGCAATTTCATCATACAGCCCGAATTTGTCGCCGGCCACGACGATCAAGATACCACCTGCCGGCATGGCTCCACAGGCGCGGCGGAAAACCTCTGCAATGGACTCCTGGTAGGTGCGTTGCGCCTTTTGACTGGAGCCTCGCTTAGCCGCGCCAATTTCTGACTCACTCTTATCCTGAAGTCGGAGCAGTTCATAGGCATAGCGATGCTGTTCGTGATAATCAATCAAGCCGACATACGGTGGGCTGGTAATGACACCATCTATAGGAGGAATATCGGCCAACCGGCTATCTTCGTGCTTGATGATCACAGTTGCGTCGGTACGTTGGCCCGCGAATTCCTCTAATCGAGCTATGGTGTCCAGGCTGTAATGCTTCAAGAATTGATAGGCCGTCGTTGTGGGCATACAGGTGCGGCTGTGCTTGTAGCACCAGTACGGCTCTGTCTGTGGAGCCTTCGGAAAATCCAGGTCGAAATGAGTAGTCAACCGCGCCGACCGTGCCGACCGTGAAAGGATGATTTTCAGAATCTCCTGATTCCGATAATTCTGAATCAGATCGCGGTAAGCCAGCAATTCTTTTAGCGCCTGCGGCGCAAACCAGCGCTGAAGATAGCCACTGGATGAAACCGGCCCATGTCCGTTACCGTTGCCAGTTGCGCTCCACAAGGAGAGCTGCAAGCTGCTGGTCTGAGTGACCTGTTGTGAAGCGTTCAGAATGTCCAGGATCTCCTGGCGCACAATTTTTAGATCGTAATGCTTGGTTTTTGCTGTGGCCAGGAGCGCATTGAAAGCCGAGACGTCATAGCCAATGGCGTTGACGCCCAGCTCGTTGGCCTGCACCAACGTGGTGCCTGAACCTGAAAATGGATCGAGCACTGTCTGCCCTGGGCTGAAATACTTTCTGAGAAATACCTCGACCAATTGCGGGATGTATTTACCGAGATAGGGATGCAGGCGATGAACATGGCGCGTACGCAATTTTTCGGGTAAATCACGCTCGTGCCAGTTCAGATTCAACTCACTCAACGGCGTATCCGGCGTTACGCTGCTCGACACGGTCGGCTCATCCGTGGTCGCGTACAAGACAACTCGTTGTTCTTCTCTGGTTGATAACATCATTCCACCTGCTATTGTCTCGCTACGCGCACCTTCTCGATCTTCGGCCCGCGCATCTGCAGGACGGTGAAGTGTACGTTGTCGTAGCTGATTTCCTCGCCGGCGTGCGGAATGTGGTGCAACTGATAGAGGATGAAGCCGGCCAGTGTCTCGTAGTCGTCCAGCTCCGGCAGGTCGAGTCCCAACTGGGCGTTGATGTCGTCCACGCGCGCCTGCGCACTGACCTCGAACACGCCTGCGGCCACCGTGACGACGGTGGACTCGTCCGTCACCCACTCATCGGTGACTCGGCCCACCACCTCTTCCACCAACTCTTCCACGGTGACGATGCCGGCCGTGCCGCCGTATTCGTCAATCACAATCGCCATGCCAATTTTCTGTTTGCGCATCTCGTTGAACAGGTCACCTACTTTGCGGCTGTCAGGGACAAAGTGGGCCGGATGGATGATGCCCAGTTCGGCCAGGGTGCGCGTGCGTGCCTGCGGCCCCACGGCCAGGGCCATCAGGACATCTTTCATCGCCACCACCCCCACGATGTTGTCCAGGTCGCCACCGTAGACCGGGAAGCGGGAGTGGCGCGCGACGCTGAAGACGTGCAACAGATCATCGAGCGTGGCGGCCCGTTCGATGCCCACGATGTCGGTACGCTGGATCATCGCCTCACTGACATCGCGTTCGCCAAACTCGAACACGCGCACCAGCATCTCTTCTTGCGTCTGTTCCAGCACGCCCTCAGCCTGACTCTCGCGCACCAGCATTTTTAGCTCGTCCGCCGAGTAGACCGAGTGATGCCCGCTGGCGCCTGCGACGCCAAAGAGACGTAGCACCAGCGTGGTGGCGCCGTCCAGCAGCCAGATGACAGGACGAAAGATGCGCGTGAATGCGTCCATGATGCGGGCAGACATCAACGCGGCGCGTTCCGGGTTGCGAATGGCAAAGGTTTTGGGCGCCTGTTCGCCGAGCACGATGTGGATGAAGGTCACCAGGGAAAACGAGACCACCGTGCCGATGCCGATGGCGACGCCTTCGCCCCAACGTGCGCCAACCAGGTGCGAGATTCCAGGCTCGACCATCTGCGCGATGGTGACATCGCCAATCCAGCCCAGGGCCAGGCTGGCAATCGTGATGCCGAGCTGCGCAGCGGCGATGTAGAGATCGGTATCGTTCTGCATCTTCAATACCGTGCGCACAGCCTCATTATTGGCGCCCGCCTGAGCCTCCAGCCGCCCGCGGCGCGCCGTCACCAGGGCAAATTCAACCGCGACAAAGAAGCCGTTAGCCGCAACCAGGGCCGCTACGGCCAGCAAGCGTGGGAAGAAAAAGGAGAATCCAGTATCCATTAGTTCAATAGAGCAACAGGGATGGGCAAGCAACGGCGCTATTATACCATAGCAGAGGAGAAGGGGAGAAGGGGAGAAGGGGAGAAGGGGAGAAGGGGAGAAGGGGAGAAGGGGAGCCCAACGCGACGGCTGAGTCGGGGGCTCAACCGTCATTGATCAAAGGGCGGTGTTCATTGGCAGGGCTAGCGTTGGAATTTATCGCCTGGTGCGCACGTAGATTGGTAGAAAGATCTTGCTGGTCAGAGTGGTTGTCATCGCGGCGGTGTTGTTACCTTGCTCGATCTCCGGCGTGATGGTAGCCGCGGTCGCGAGGTTGATCAGGCTACCCGTAGTAGCGGTGGGGGGCACCCGCGCTTCAATCATGATCGTGAACGGTCCGCTGCGCGCCGCCAGGTTGCCGAGATTCCAGGTCAGCGCGGGCGTCCCTGCGTTTGGCGGCGGGTTGGCACGAATGAAGGTCAGGCCGGCGGGCAGCGTGTCGCTTATCGTCACGCCGGCGGCTGTGGCGCCGCCGCGGTTGCCGTAGGTCATGGTGTAAATCAACGTGGCGCCTGGGGTTGTGCTGGCAGGGCCTGCCAGGCTAAGCCACAGATCGGGGTAGGCTGAGCCGAGACTCACGTCATCCAGGTAAGCCCACGCGCAGGGGCGCCCGGCAGTTTCGTGCAGATTGAAGCTCAGGGTGACAGTCTTGCCGGTCCAGGGCAAGGGGCCAAACCAGCGATGAGTCCACTCGGCGGCGGGGTTGGTTGTCGAGAAGATCGTTGTGGTGTTGATGCCATCGTTGGCCGTTACACTTAGCCAACGATCTCCGGCCGGCGCCGTCGCGCCCAATTTGTAGAAGAAGGAAAGCGTCGCTGTCGTCATGGTGACAGGCACCGTAACCGTCTGGCTCAGGGTGGCATTACCGGTCTGAGTGGCGAGAGGCGCGCCCGTGTAAAACAGGTCGTTCTGTAAACTATCCGACCAAACAAGGTTAGCTGCACCTGACGAATCTATCCTTAGCACATGCTCTCTGACGTCATAATTGCCAGGTGACGCTGCGAGCGGCGCGGCCCAAGCCCCTTCATCATCCTGTCGCACGTAATAAAGATGCAAAGTGTCTGCGAAACTCCCCAACCAAATGACATGGAGATGATCCTGTTGATCTTGCGTGATGCCAATAGGAAAGTAGTCAACCGGTTGTGATTCGGAAATCGCAACCGGCGTAGTCCACGAGTTCGCACCATCCTGGCGCATGTAATACACTCTGAACACCCCATTATTAGAGCTAGGCCAAACGACATGAGCGACGCCGGACCGATCGGCTACAATGGCAGGATAAGACATCACCGTTGCATTTGTGATTGCGACTGGCGGTAGCCAATCCTGGTTAACCCAGCGTTTCGTGTATATGAGATTGCCCCCGCTCTGCGCCCACACAAGGTGGACTGTTGTCTCAAAATCAACCGACATATCAAAGGGATGGGCATGTGACATCGAATTCGTTGACACTTTTTGCACTGGCAGCCACTGCCCATCGCTGCGTCGCTGGCGATAATAAACAGAAAAATAACCACTCTCACCAGTGTCATTCCACGCAACATGGAGAGAGCCATTCGCCGCCAACGCGATCTTCATCTCATGTCCAGACCCATATGTCTGAGAGATATTCTGAACAGCAGACCAGCCGCCGTCCGTACCACGATAGGCATAGAAGGCATCATTGTAAGTAGTGGTGCTGGAAAACCACACCAGATGGATCGTTCCATTGGGCGCCACTGCCAACTGCGGCGATGAGGCATCGGGCAGGTTCGCGGCTAGCAATGCGTTCTCTGTGGCACCCCAGACACCCGCCGGGGATCTGGCCTTATAATAAATTGCGACTCGATTATTTGCGGCCTCAGTCCAGACAACGTGGGTACCACCGTGATGATCGAGTGCCATTTGTAGCTGCAGTGCTGATCCCGGTGTATTTGAGACATTAGTTACGGTTGACCATGAACCATCTGGACGACGCTGTACATAAGAGACCTCGCTGATAGAATTGGCACTTTCCATCCACACGACGTGTAGGACACCACTGCTGTCCATCTCCATAGATGGGTACGCTGGGTTTGCGGAGTTTGCAGAGATGCGGTGGGGAGCCGAGAGTTGTAAAGGCGAGCAGCCCAATAGGGCGGCTTTCTCCCCGATGTGCTGCTGTGACGCTAACGCAGCGGGCAACTCTGTCGAAGTTTGCCAGGGCGCCAGATTTTGCGCCTCGAAACTTCCATTGCCCATGGATTGGTCGGGCGGTGGCAATATCGCTTCGAGTGTGACATCGCGAAAACTGTTGTAATTGGTGGTTGGCAGGACACCATAATCCGCCTTATTCCACGAAACGGCATATAATGGATTGGTTTCGTCAACATAGGTTTGAAAGCGACCGTTTTCATCACTAACGAATCCTCTGAACGCCCTGGGCATGGTTGTGATCGTTGCGTTAACGATCGGCACACCACGGTTGTCTTTTACTGTGCCGATGATTGCCCACGTGTACATCGTTGTACTTGCATCGCCGTTTCCTGGAGGCCATTCTTCCTGGTTGTGCGCGCGATCAAGCCCGCGCGAGCGAAACGCATAGGTTCGACCAGGTATTCCGGTGAATAACGTTGCGGGGCTTGTTGTGCCAACCAGCCAGTTAGTCCATGCATCCGGACTAAGCGATTCATCGGAATGGCTCAGCAATTGATACTGGACATCGTACGTATGAATTCCAGAGCCTCCCGGATCAGTGCCGCTCCAGCTAATGACACTACCATTGCGCCGGTAAACGGGTAGGGGATCAACGGAAGTGACCGGCGCCAATGCTTCTACCGTTGTGATTGCGTCGGGCATGGTCGGCCAGTCTTCGGTATTTTCAGCACGATCGTTCGCCTGGCTGCGGAAACTATACACATGACCGCCGTCCCCGATGAAAACAGCCGACGTGGCTGTTACCCTGTCTTGCCAGACATTCCACCCATTGTCATTATCCTTCACCTGTACCACGTAGTTCAAGATGCCCGAGCGGCCTTGATCGCTGCCAGACCAGCGAACGGTGAACGCGTAGGGGGATTGTGACGGAAGCGGCAGCACGCTCGACGTGGGCGCGGTCAGATCAAGCCCTTGCCAGTCGGGGCGCCAGTCGCGAACACCGCTGCCAAGACCGGTTGGCGGCGCCCAGAATTGAACGCTATCCAGCGCCCTGAGCCGCGAACTCGTCCAATACCATTGGCCCTCATATTCGATCCAGGAGATGTACATGAAAGCGATATAGCGACCGTCCGGCGACCAACTGCCAACCCAGGCATCCGTCTTCTCATCCTCAGGACGATACAGACGCCGTGGATTGCTGCCATTGGCGTTCATGACCCAGATTTCGTGCCAGGTATCGCCGTCGCTGTCCGCGTCATAGGCAATTCTCGTCCCATCAGGCGACCAGGCAGGATTTTCAGCCGAAGGCTGTGTCGAAAGCCGCGTCTGCCCACTGCCGTCCGCGTTCATCACCCAGACTCCCAGCTCGCCGCTTCGGCGCGACGTGAAGGCGATTTTTGTCCCATCGGGCGACCAGGCGGCCGTACCATCGTAGTCTGGCGAATTGGTCAGGCGTTGTGGGTTGCTGCCATCTACGTTTATGACAAATACATCCCACTGGCCGTTGACATAGCTCTCGTACACAAAACGAGTTCCATCAAATGACCAGGCTGCGCCCGCGTCATCCCCACCATTGGGCGTGACTTGCCGCAGGTTGCTGCCGTTCACGTTTGCCACGAAAATTTCGTAAGTGCCGGTGCGCCGTGACGTGAACGCGACTTGCAGCGCGGCCGGACTCAAGCGAGGCGCCAGGTCGGGGGCCGCGTCATAGGTCAGACGCACGGGATAGCCGCCATTGCCCCGCGCCACGTAGATTTCCCAATTGTTGTCGCGGTACGATTGAAAAACGATTTTACTGGTGGCAGTCAAATCATCAGGTAGAAGGCCGTCTGATGGCATTGTGACGGATGGACCCGTGACGCGAAACGGACTTTCCTCCAGAGGCGGCGTCAGCATGTGTGGCGGAGGTGGAGGGGCGGCGGCCGAACGCAGTGGTGAGCCGGTTGTTGCAGCCAGGCACGCGGCCATCAGCAGAAACAGAGCCGATAGCAGGCGACTCGCAGATAATGGGTGGTTCATGAGATCTCTCCTTTCGGGACAGAGGCGGGCAACCGATACGGAACCTGGGCGCAGTATAACATCGGTGACGCGTCCCTGTCAATGTCCCGGTTTCTAACTTGCCAACTTGCCAACTTGCCAACTTGCGCTTTCACAAAGCTTGACCTGGGCTTGCGAGCGGGGTAAAATTGGGTCAATGAATCAAGGTTGTCCAGAGGAAATGTTTTTGCAGCATATACTGCAAGCGGGCACGAATTGCGCCTGACCCCTTAGGCGGAAAAGTGAAGTCTATTCCCGCTTGCAGCATACAACACCATCCCAACTTTTCCTTTACTAAATCTTAACAGCCCCCTGCTACACTTGAACTGACGGTTGCTGATTCCCCGACCGCTTCCGTTCAGAGACATGACCCAGGAGGTTCATAGATGATCAAGAAAATCGTGATGGTGATGGGCGTTTTGGCGCTCGTCGTGGCAATCGGCGTCGTGACGGCAGGCGGGGCGCTGGCGCAGACGGTCACCCCGCCGGCGGCGACAACCCCAACCGTGCCGAACGGCTATAGATTTGGCCATGGCTTCGGCTTCGGCTGTGATGGCTCCACGGCCACCTTCGATGCGACGGCCGCGGCGCTCAATCTGACGCCGACGCAGCTCTTCGAACAACTGCACAGCGGCAAGACGTTGCAGGAAGTTGCAACCGCGCAGGGTGTGGACATTCAGAAGGTGCAGGACGCGATTGACGCTGCCCGCACGCAGGCAATGAAGGATCAGATTGCGCAGGCTGTCAAGGATGGCGCCATGACGCAAGCACAGGCTGACTGGCTCCTGCAGGGGCTGGCCCAGGGCTACATGCCCAGGGGCGGCTTCGGCGGACGTGGTCACCGCGGCGGCATGCATGGTTTTGGCGGCGGGCTGTTTGCCCCGTCAACCACCACTCCTTTGGCTCCGGCCACAGGCACATCGTCCTGACCGGAGGTCAGCGGATAAAAGGCGACCTGCCGAACGCCCCTGACACCGGTTGGGTCGCCAAAAACATCCCATTGTTCGCATAAACCGCAGGGGGGCGTGGCTACTGGCTACGCTCCCCTGTCAGTATTGGCCGCCCAGATACCCCGACGACAACTCCAGGCGAAAAAGCCCGCACGCCACACGAATCCGGAAATAAGTCCCAGATGATGAATCGAACTATCCTGGTTGTTGATGACGACAAAAAAATTGTGCAGCTCGTGTCGCTCTATTTGAGGAAGGAAGGCTACCGCGTCCTACCGGCGTTCGACGGGCAGGAGGCGCTGGAGATTGCACGCAGTCAGCAGCCCGACCTGATCGTGCTCGATCTGTTTCTGCCTGAGCTGGACGGCACCGATGTCTGCCGGCTGCTGCGGGCCGATTCACGCGTTCCGATTATCATGCTCACCGCGCGCGCCACCGATGAAGACAAGCTCCTGGGCCTTGACCTCGGCGCCGACGACTACCTGACCAAGCCCTTCAATCCACGTGAACTGGTGGCACGGGTTCGCGCCGTGCTGCGGCGCACCCTGCCCGATGATGACACGAACGGCGAGCTGCACTTTGGCGATCTGGCCATCAGCCTGGTGCGGCGCGAGGTGGCTGCGCACGGGCAACCGGTCAGCCTGACGCCCACCGAGTTCCGCTTGCTGGAAACACTGGTGCGTGAACCTGGCCGCGCGTTCAGCCGTTCGGAGTTGCTCGATCGTGCCTTTGGTTTCGATTATGACGGGATCGAACGCACGGTGGACGTACACATCATGAATTTGCGGCGCAAGATCGAGCCGCAGCCGGGGACGCCGCGCTATATTATGACCGTACCCGGTTTTGGGTACCGCTTCGAGGGGCATCATGCTGCATAGCCTGCGCGTGCGTCTGCTGCTTGCCATCATCCTCGTCGTGCTGATTGCGATCAGCGTGACGGCCATTGTGGCGCGCCAGCGCACGACCGGTGAATTTCAACGCTACGTTGAAAGCGGCGGCACCTCGACCAATCGGCGCTTCGCCTTCGTTTTGGCACGCTCCTTTACGGTCAACCAGGGCTGGAGCGACGCCCAGGCCGAAGTGGACCGTCTGGCGCAGTTCACCGATGAACGCGTCGTGGTGACCGATCAGCGCGATCGTGTGGTGGCCGATTCTGAGCGGGCGCTGATCGGTCAACCGGTGCATGGCAACTGGCCGCCGCCGGCCGCGATCATGGTGGCCGGCGGCACACGCGTCGGTTCCCTCTACCTCGGCCCGCTGACCGGCCCACGCGAGGCCGATACCGCCTTCCTCTCCGCGCTCAACCGCTCGCTGCTGCTGAGTGCGCTGCTGGCCGGCCTGGCCGCGGTGGCGGTCACGCTGGTGCTATCCGGTCGCATCTTGCGGCCGGTGCAGCGCCTGACGACCGCCGCCCGCCGCATGGAAAAGGGCGATCTCAGTACACGGGTGCAAGTTGAAACAGACGATGAAATCTGGCAACTGGCGCATGCGTTCAACGCGATGGCTGGCAGCCTCAGCCAGCAGGAACAACTGCGGCGCAATATGGTCAACGACGTGGCGCATGAGCTGCGCACCCCGTTGACCAATCTGCGCGGCTATTTGGACGCGGCACGCGATGGCCTGGTGAGCACTGATGGGGCGTTGGTGGACAGCTTGTACGAGGAGACGATGCTGCTCAGCCGCCTGGTGGCCGACCTGCAAGAGTTGGCGCAGGCAGAAGCCGGACGCCTGACGCTGATGCGACAACCTGTGGCGCTGGTCGGGCTGGTCGAGCAGGCGATGGGCATGCTGCGGCCACCAGCCGATGCGAAGGGTGTCACTCTGTTGGTGGACCTGCCGAGCGATCTGCCCCAGGTGGACGCGGATCGTGAGCGCGTGGGACAGGTGCTGCGTAACCTGCTGCAAAATGCCTTTGCCCACACACCGGCCGGCGGCGTCATTACGGTGACGGCGCAGCCTGAGGCAGCAAGCGTGCGGGTCGCGGTCCATGACACCGGTAGCGGCATCGCGCCCGAACATCTGCCGCACGTCTTCGACCGCTTCTACCGCGCCGACCGCCTGCACAGCAGCCAGACCGGCCGGGCCGGGCTGGGGCTGGCGATCGTCAAACAACTGGTGCTGGCGCATGGCGGCACGGTCACCGCCAGCAGCGAGCCGGGCCGCGGCAGCACCTTTACCTTTACCCTGCCAATCGCCACCCAATCCTGACACGGGCTGGCAAGGCCGGCGCCCGCCGCGGCTGGCGGTCAGCCCCCAGCGCGCGCGGCGTTGCCGTTGATCGTACCGGCCGGCTTGTCACCCGCTCCCTGCCCTGGCGCCTCTTCATGATATTCCGGGTCGGCGTTGATGCGCCACAGGTCGTTGCGCTCACCCAGGGCCAGGTTGCGCGCCGCGGCCAGGCCGGTCAACATGGCGTGATCCTGATTGTTGTAGCGATGCAGGCCATTGCGACCGATGGGCTGAAAGTTCGGCAGGCTGTCCATGAATGCACGCACCTGCGCCAGGCAATCACGGTAACGACTATCGTAAACCGGGTAGGACTTCTCCACGCGAAAAACGCAGCCATCCACCACATCGGCCTGACGCACCAGCCCGCTCTGCTCCAACTCTCGTTTTGCCAGCTCGATCAGCTCCGCATCGGGCGTGTTCCACAGCGCATCGCCCTCATTGCAGAAGTATTCCAGGCCCAGGCTGCTCATGCCCGGCTCCGGCGCCATGTCGGGCGACCAATTGCCGAAATTCTGAATGCGCCCCACCCGCACGCTTGGATCGTGCATGTAAATCCAGTTGTCCGGAAACAGATTGGGTTCGGCTACGATCAGGCCCACTAACAGGAAGTCACGGTACTTGAGCTGGCCCGCCGCGGCCACAACCTCCGGCGGCGCCGCGTTCAGCTTGCGCACAAATTCGCTCAGCGGCATGCTGGAGATGAAATCGGTGCCCTCGATCAGGGTTTCCTGCCCGTTAGCGGCCACCAACACACCGCTGATGCGCCCACCCCTGGTGAAGATCTGCTGTACGTCGGCGTTCAGGCGGATGACCCCGCCCGCCTGCTCGATGCGCGCCTGCAGCGCCTGCCACATCATACCGGGGCCGCGCCGCGGGTAATCGAACGCCTCGATCAACGAGGTCACGGTCCCACCCGGCTTGACCACCATGCTCAGGAGCGCGGTCGGCAGCGATAGGTTCTTGATGCGCTGCGCCGCCCACTCCGCCTTCAACTCCCGGCATGAGATGCCCCACACTTTCTCGGTGTAGGTCTTGAAGAAGGTCTCGAACAGGCGCCGTCCAAAGCGGTTGGTGACCCACTCCTCGAAGGTGTCCTCACGTGGATAGGGAAAGAGCCGCCAACGCGTAACTGAGCACGATCAGCAGCGCTTCCAGCGGCCCCAGGTTCCACAGCGCATTGCCCAGTTTGAGCGGATAGTGGAAAAAACGGTGACGGTAGAAGATGCGCGACAGCCGCGGCCGGTGTAGGAAGTCCTGACCCAGGATTTCGCGCCAGAGCGCGTTGACCACGGGTGATTTGCTGAAGAAACGGTGGCCGCCCATGTCGAAGGCAAAGCCGTGGTACTGTTCCGTGCGCGCCAGCCCGCCCACTTTGTCGCGCTTTTCAAGCACGAGCGGCCGCTGGCCGAGACGAGTCAGTTCGAAAGCCGCGCTCAACCCGGCCGGCCCAGCGCCCAACACCACAAACTGACGGCCTTCTGCCTGTCCGTCGCCAAACCCATGCATGCTCACAACGCGCCCACCTCATGCCTAATCATAGCACAGAATAACAGCGCCGTGCAAGCGGCCATGGCATCACTCCCGACGCCATCGCCGTGATCTACCACGAGTGGCGCAATCAGCCCGATTTTTGCCACGAATTACACGAATCGAAACGAAAAGACCCTGAAATTCGTGCAAATTAGTGAAATTCGTGGCAGAGAAGGCTGGGCGGACTTTTGCCACATAGAACACAAAGAGCGCAAAGACGCCGCCAATCTGCGAATCTTCTGCCGTTGCTTTGTGTTCTATGCGTTCCTTGTGGTCAATCGTCCGCCCAATTCGGAATTGCTGTCCCCGAATTTTGCCTCTTGACAGATCGCCGCGGTCGTGCTATGCTGTAATCAGCCACAAGTCTGCCCCCCGCCTTCCGAGTCGTCTCTCGCCGCCGGAAGTCCCTGGCGTGAGTTCTCTCTCCCGCCCGCGACCTCCTTCAGCAGTCAGGAAAATGTCCCTGACCCCATCCGTTTCGATTGCTGCACGAAAGGAGTCTGTTGTTATGTTACGCCGCTCTTCTATTTTCTCTTTTCTATCTACTACTTTCTCTTTTCTATCTACTACTTTCTCTTTTCTATCTTCTACTTTCTCTCCTCTCTCCTCCCGACCTTCTGTTCGCGGCCGGCTCGCGCCGCGCCTGTCGTCGTTGGTTCATCTGCTGGTGGTGTGCAGTCTGCTCTTTTCCACGGCGGCTGCTGCTACCCCCCCCCCAGATAAATACCGCTACTAAACTCATGTCCCCTGATCCCAATTTCGATCTCATTTCCGATCCCGATGCGACGCCGGCACCTGCGGTCGTGCAGTTGACGCTGGCTGCGGCGCCGCCACAGGTGGAGCCGGCCGGGGTGGTGACTTACACGGTGGTCATCACCAACACCCTGGCCGACCGCGACCTGAGCGGGCTGGTGGTGAGCGACACCCTGCCGCTGGAGCTGGCCTACTGGCCGGCCGGCGAGGGGAATTTCAGCTACGTTGAGGCCGAACGCCGGCTGGAATGGGCCATCGGTCAACTGGCTGCGGGCGCGACGCTGACCGGCACGTTCCAGGCGCAGGCGCTGGCGGAGGTCAGCGGCCAGGTCATCACCAACACCGCGGCCCTGGTGGGCGCGGGAGTGCAGGCCAGTGCGGCGATCACAATCACCGCGGCGCCCTGCCTGGGCGAGGACTGTGCGCCGACGCCCACGGCCGAGCCGCCGACCGCCACGCCGACGGCCACGGAAGAACCACCGCCCTGCCAGGACGAGGAGTGTACGCCGACGCCGACGGCCACACCACCGCCCTGCCAGGATGATGAGGAGTGTACGCCAACGCCGACCGCCACCTGGACGCCGACGGCGACGCCAACGCCGACGGCCACACCGTCATCCTGCCAGGATGATGAGGGGTGTACGCCGACGCCGACGGCCACCTGGACGCCGGGGCCGGGGCTGGATGAGGTGTGGGCGATGCCTGACCAGGAGAGCCGGTTGCAGAGCCGCGATGGGCGGGTGGTGCTCACCATTCCGGCCGGAGCGGTCAGTACACCAACCATGCTGCGCTACACGCCGCACGAGAGCGATCCCGATCAGCCGGCGAATCTCGTTTTCTTGTTCGAGTTGAGCGCCACGGAGATCTCGGGGCTGCCGGTGACGCAGTTTGCGGTGGGGTTGACGCTGCGCTATCGCGATCCGGCAGCCGGCGATGAGCAAACACCCTGGCCGCCGGGCGCTTCGCTGTTCTTCCAGGATGCGGCCGACGGGCGTTGGGTGGTGTTGCCAACGAGCGTGGAACAGGAACAAAGACAACTAATCACTACGCTTTGACCCTCGACGGCATCACCCACGAATTGGAAGAACACGGCGGGTACTTCTACAGTGCGCAGGACCCCTTCCTGAAGATCCGCCGGCCGACCGCTTCCAACCCTGACTATCCGGTCATGGAGTATTTTGAATACAACAATCCCTTCGGGACGATCGATCTGCCGGCTACATCCGGGCTGTACAATCGAGACAACCTGGTCTGGGAGGTGACGACCGAAAGCGGCATCACCTATCACTTCGAGCCGGCGTTATACATACGCGACTGCAGCGGCGGCGACTGGGAGCCCGAGGAGATGCGGGTGGTGCATCGCTTCACCAAGTGGGTGTTGACCGAGGTGCGCGACACCACGCCAACGACGCCTAATCGTCTGACGTTCAGCTATGACTATGAAGGCACACGGCAGGCGGAGTCCCAGCCAGCAGACTGTTCGACCCGCAACTCCACCAATGATGAGCTCATCCAGGTGCGTGCGGTGCGGGTGAAGGAGATCAGCTATGGGCCAAACGGCGCCTTCAAGCTGAAGCTGACCTATCAGAACCGGGAGGACCGGGCCGAGCACTTCGACGAGACCGGCTACCAGGTTTTCTGGACACGGAAATACCTGCAGCGGGTGGAGGTAATGGCCAACAACACGCTGCTGCACAAACTGGTGTTGGGCATGACGACGTTCATCAACCCGACGGCGCCGTCGCAGAGCCGGCTGTACTTGAGCACGATCACGCGCTATGGAACCGGCAGCAGTGCGCTACCGCCAACCAGCTACACCTACGGCAGCGGCACGACGGATGGGCACATGGTGACGGTGAACAACGGCTACCAGGGACGGGTGGAGATTACGTACGGCGGTTCGAGCGGCGGAATGGTGGTGCAGCAGGAGTGGTGGCGCGGGGGCGGGAGCGATCCCGACATCGTGACGCAATACGTGTACGACAATAGCAGTTGGGATGATGAGGCGGGCGGGTTCGGTCAGGCGGAGGCCATCCAGGTGGGGAGCGGGGCCTTGATCGGCAGCGGTCAGCCGGACACGCGGCTGAAGCAATGGTTCCACACCACGACCAACCAGCACCGCTGGAAGGGCAGGTTGTACAAGACAGAGACGCGTGCAGGTTCCGGCGGCACTTTGCTGGCGCGCAGCGACCAGACCTGGAATGAGACCAGCGTGGGTACGCCGGGCGGGATGACTTTCGTCTATCCGCAAGACAAGACCGACTATGTGGCGGACCCGAACGGGACGAACCCGCCGCTGCGTTACACCAGGAGCGTCTTCACCTACGATGCGGCGTATGGCAATCTGCTGTTGACCCGGCTATACAGCGAGGCCGCGCCAACGATACCATACCGAACGATCAAGCGGGTCTATTCCCCACGCAATGACGGCACGACCTACATCGTCAATCGGGTGGCGGAGGAGAAGCTGTTCGCGGGGAGCGAAAGCGGGACATGCCAGGGGCAGACGCGCACCATCTACGACAACTACAGCGGCTATGCGGCGTACAACCAGGCGCCGACGGCCGGGCAGTTGAAGGAGGTGTGGCAGGCCAAGACCTGCGATAGCGCCAGCCAGGCCGACTGGGTGCGCAGCGTCGCCTACAGCTACGACCCGACCACCGGCAACCGCACGGACGAGACCAACGCGGCCGGCGCGACGACAACCACCACGTACGATGCGACCTTCAAGACCTACCCGATGACCCAGATCACCAGTCCTGGCGCGGGCGGCGGCGCGACGCTGACGACGACCACCACGCGCTACGGCATGAATGCGACGGCGGGGGGCAGCGGGCTGGTGGGACAGGTGCAGAGCGAGACCGACGCCAACGAGGCGGTCACGTTCTACACCTACGATACGTTTGGCCGGCTGACGGAGGTGCGTAAGCCGGGGGCGGGGTTCAGCAACCCGGCGACGGAGAAGATCGTCTACACGACGGACCAGGGGCTGTATGTGCAGCGACATTTGCTGCGCGATGACGGCAACGGCGACGCCAGTGCGAGTGCGACCTACCTGGAGGAGCGCACGTTCTACGATGGGTTGGGGCGTGTGCGGCAGGTGCAGAAGGAGTATAGCGGCAGCCAGTGGAGCCTGGTGAGCCAGCGTTACGATGGGTTGGGCAACCTGGCAGCCAGTTCGGCGCCCTACACAGCGACGGTGAGCGGAGTGACGTACCAGGCGGTGAACTGGAGTGGGCTGGCCGCGACGCAGTCAACGTCCGATCGGTTGGGGCGGGTGACGCGGGTGACGCAGGCGGATGGCAGCAAGACCTGTACGTTCTATCAGAATCGGCAGACCGCGGTGATTCGTGAGCAGAGCACGATCCAGGGCAACGATATCACCTACAGGTACTTGCAGGCGCTTACGGAGACCGATGCGTGGGGGCGGCTGGCGAGCGTCAAGGAGTATCTGGGGCAGGTGGGCAGCAACACGGTCACGTGCCCGACGCCGGCCTGGAATGCGAACGCGAACGGCCTGACGACCTACGCCTACGACGTGGCGGATCGGCTGGTGCAGATGACCGGGCCGGATGGGGCGGTGACCACGATCACGTACGATCTGTTGGGGCGCAAGATGAGCATGAACGATCCGGACATGGGTGCGTGGAGTTACACCTACGACACGGCCGGGAACCTGGTGGCGCAGACCGATGCGCGGAATGTCACGATAGGGTTTGGCTATGACGGACTGAACCGGCTGACGCAGAAATGGCAGAGCGGCAGCAGCAGCGGGATGGTGTTGGCCGATTACAGCTATGATGCGTCCGATGGGGCCACGCAGTTCGGCAAGGGGCGGCGCACCGGGATGAGGGCATATGTGGGCGGCGATGTCAACAACAGCGCGAGTTGGACATACGACAAGCGCGGCCGGGTGACGGCGGAAACGCACACGATTGATGGGGAGGCGTACACCCTCGGTTACACCTATGATTCGGCGGACCGGGTGCGGAGACTGATTTACCCCACCCAGAGTGCGGAGACGGTCAACCTGGCGTACACGACGCAGGGGCTGCCGGCGCGGATGTACAGCAGTGTGGATTATGTGCGCAGCGGGAATGCGGTGTATGATGAGGCCGGGAGGCTGACGCAGTTGAAGCTGGGCAAGCAGAGCAACAACAACAATCCGGTGGTGCAGATTGGCATCACCTACCATCCCTGGACAGCGAGCGGCGGACTGGGGCGCCTGCAGCAGGTCAAGGCAGGAACGTCGGCGAATGCCAGCAGTTTGCAGGACTTGACGTATGGCTACGATACGGCCGGCAATGTGCGCTGGATCGTGGATGCGCGCAACAACGGTCAGCGGCAGTGCTTCAGCTACGACGGGTTGGATCGGTTGTTGCGCGGCTTCACGGGTGATGCGATTTGCGCGGGCTACGACGATGGGACCGGGAGCTGGGTGTACGATGAGAGCTACAGCTACAACAACGCGGGGAACCTGATCAGCAAGACGGGGCAGGGGACGTACAGCTACGGAGTGGCGCAGGCGGGCAGTTGCCCGGAAGGTGCGTTGGTGAAGAAGCATGCGGTGGTAAGCACAAGCAACGGCAGCAGTTACTGTTACGATCAGAACGGCAACATGCGGAGGCGCACGATCGGGGGGAACACCTACACCCTGACGTATGATGACGAGAATCGCCTGGTCAGTGTCAGCGGGGCGGCGACCGCGAGCTTCGTGTATGACGCGGATGGGAACCGTGTCAAGAGCGTGATGAACGGGGAGACGGTCACCACGATCGGCAACCTGTACGAGAAGAAGGTGGCTGGCGGCGCGACGACGCACACGAAATACTACTATTTCAACGGTCAGCGGGTGGCCGTGCGCGTGGCGGGGGTGTTGTACTGGCTGTTGCGCGATCACCTGGGTAGCACGACGGTGACGGCCAATGGCGCCAGCGGTGTGCGCGAGGCGGAGTTGTGGTACAAGCCGTGGGGGGAGAGTCGCGGGACGCCCTATGAAGCGACGCCGACGAAGCGCCGCTTCACCGGGCAGGTGCTGGACGAGGTGGCGGGCGGGTTGTATTTCTATAACGCCAGATACTACGACCCGACGCTGGCGCGGTTCATCAGCGCGGATACGCTGATCCCCAATGCAGGAAATCCGCAGAATCTGAACAGATACAGCTATGCCCTGAATAATCCCACCGTTTTCGTTGATCCCTCAGGCTATGCGGCCTGCGCGGCCGGTGACGTAACCTGCTGGCAAGAAGAATGGCGTTGGAAAGACCGCTGGTACAAGGCGCACGGCCACACCGGCGGAAATTGGTTCGGCATTGCAGGCGATCCTGAATTCGAGGATGAGCAAATCCTGCGCGAGACCGTGGGCGAAGCCGGCATCACGATTCTGGGCGCCTGGGATTTTGCCACTCAACTCATCCCCATGGCCACCGGCATTGTGCGCTTCGGCAACAAGCTCAGCGGAGGATTGGCCCAACTGCAGAGGCTGCTCGGCGGCGGCGCCAGGATCAAACCAGGATCGTGTTCCGGGCACCCCTGTGCCTTGCCACCAGGTACCGACACTGTGAACATACCCAATACCGTACATGATGCCACCTGGCTCATGCACACCGTCGTGCATGAATTGGCGCATGTCATTGATTGGCATAGCAACATTCAGATCGGCACGATCACCATGTATGGTCAAACAGCGGTGACCTATGGACGTTTCTCCAGCGCCTGGAGTGAGCCCCCTCTGACCAAGTATGCCGCCGGTATCGGAGCAGGGGTCAGGGTCTATCCAGATTCGTGGGATATCTGGGCCGAAGCGGTGACAGTTTGGGTGTTTGGAAACGTGGGTGCCGGTGGCGTTTTCATCCCCACTTACGGAGCAGGTGATATCAAGTATCTAAAAGATCTCTACCTCTGCATTGAGCGTACAAATGGGTCGAATCCAGGCGCTTCTGGAGGGGTGGCGATGAAAGCAATATCTTGTCCTGTTTTCCTGCTTCTGGCGCTATCTCTTTCCTCCTGTAATGCCTTTTTCGCTCAAACTCCAAGCTGCAAACAAATGGTCAGCTCGGAATTGCGGACACAAATAGGTAGAGAGTTCACGGTGGATGATTTGCTGACGTGGATCAGCACTACTTATCAGATCCCGCGTGAAGACATTAGTGTTTTCTCGATAGGAGATGGTGATGAAGTATCGGTTTCTTGGAAGATCATGCAAGTTGAATATCAAGCTGATATTAGCGCCGCCAGATTGGACAGTGTTGCTCTCCGGTTTTTTCAGCCGATGAAACCAACAATCGCCGAGGTGATCGCTTGTTTTGGAGAACCTGATCTTTACAGCGCAAGATACGGATTGGTTAGCGTGGGCGGCCCACAACTCGATCTGGATCTGTTGTTTCCCACTCAAGGCATCTTTGCCTGGGGCACGATTTATTTCGAGATGAATACCAGGCAACCACCCGTTGTCACGCCGAACTTTCCCACTGCATCTCTTATATTTAAGCAGCCTGGCCCAGCAGACCAGTTTACCAGGTTTTTGTGTTGGGATTCCGGTTCAGAAGTTTGCCAAGAGATCGCAGCCAGCTATAGGCCATGGGTCAAGGACTGGGAAGCCATCCAAATAGGACCGCAAATCCAACAGTGATCTCTGTCTGATTGAGCATCAAATTGTGCTATGATGATGACACCTGGGTTCGACCAGCATCACGGCGAGCGAGAACGGCACGCCCGATGTCGGAGCTGCGCTACAAGCCCCTTCGGCAAGCTCAAGGCGAGCCTTACGATGCGGATGGCAATCGGGTGAAGGCCGACTTTGGCAGTAGCACAACCGTCTACATCGGCGCCTACTACGTGAAGACGACATCCGGCAGCAGCACGACGATCACGAAGTATTACCAGGCGGGCGGTCAGCGGATTGCGCTGCGCGTCAACGGGGTGGTGCGCTGGCTGGCGACGGATCACCTGGGTAGCACGGCGCTGACGGCAGACGGCACGAGTGGGGCGCGGCTGTCGGAGATTCGCTACAAGCCGTGGGGCGAGAGCCGCTACACCTTCGGCGCGACGCCGACGCAGCGGCGCTTCACCGGGCAGGTGCTGGACAACGTCGCGGGCGGGTTGTATTTCTACAATGCGAGATACTACGATCCGACGCTGGCGCGGTTTGCGCAGGCGGATACGCTGATCCCGAATGCAGGAAATCCGCAAAATCTGAACAGATACAGCTATGCCCTGAATAATTCTGTCAGGTTTAGCGACCCCAGCGGACACGCAGCGGTATGTGGCACAAGCGTAGATGGTGGTTGTGGTACCACGCCTCCCAGATCATCAAGGCCGGTGATAGTGCCGTTGCCGGCTCCAACACCACCGCTAGGTACGCCAACGCCAGGGCAAGTCACTGCCAATCAGGGAGGGACAGCGAATTCCTGGAGTTGGGATGCCTTGTTTTCACCAGACACGATGGTCACTTTATACAAGGGGGAGGGAGACATTCGCGATTATGCGTTTGGGTTCGTGAATACCAGGGAAGGATACTCAATCTACAAGGTTGTTGGCAGGAATGGTCAGGAATACTGGGTGGCGGCCGGTTCTGCTGCCGCATTGCGCAGAATTGGACTCAATCCCGGAGTGGCAAATAGCCCAGGCGCCATGAGCGCAATACGGACTGCGGGGCGAGGCGGCGATGGCCCTTTTCTCCTCGCTGGGGCTCTTGCGTCTGTTGGACCAAATCTGATTGCACATGCCAATCACGGCGATTTCTGGAGTTGGGAGACGGCTACCGATTTGATTGTTGATGGAGCCGGATGGCTTGTCTCTGACCTTGGTGGAGCAGCGATTGGAGTTGGAGCTCAGGTTGCTGCGCCCTGGGCGCCTGGGGTTGCAGTCATTTTGGGCGAAGTGGGGGGTTCCATAGGTCTCAGCCTGGCGTGGGATAATTGGATTGCTCCAGGTGCGAGAGCCCTGGTTCGATATCATTTGCCACATTGAGGTTGATTCATGGCGTACGCTTTGAGAACTGAAACCAAGAGGGTGCGATGCATCAACTAATCCAACGATTCATTGACCCACGACATGCGCGTTTCTCCGCATTATTCATGGGTATCATTAGCGGAATTTTCATGATTCCGATGGGACTTTCGCTGTTTGCTACTGCACCAACGATCGGTATAGTGCTTCCAACATGGATTTGGCTACTCTCTGTGATTGGAATTCCATTTGTTGGCATATTGTTGCATTTCAGCACACGACGACTTGTCCACATCAAGTGCTTCTTTGTCGTTCTCATGGTTCTTCTGAGCCTTACTTATGGTACCGTTGCTTGGTACGTTCTCACGTGGGGTATGGTCGACAGTTTTTCAATGATTGTGGGTTTTGGGATGCTTGTAGTTTTGTCTGTCGTAGGTCTACAAACATACGAGATCACTCTCAAATCTCCTGAACGCGAGAAAATGCCGCACGAAATCATCGGGATCCTTGATCAAACAACGGGAGTGATTGATCTTTCCACTGAGGCTTTTTCAGTGCAAACTCGCGCGAAGAATATAAAGAGATCAACAACACTTGCTCTGAGACTGGCACCTCTTGTCGGAGGAATTTCCTTGCTAATTGTACGATCTTTGCCTGTCACTGGCGATTTGATTCTGTTACTGGTTGTCGCTTTTGTGTTTACCACTATTGGTGCGATAGGCGCTGGAAGCAATTTGAGCTATATTGTGGCATCGAGACGCTGGGAACAAGAGCATGGCAAACCGATACTTGTCAAGAAAAACATGACTTCGTCATGATGCTCTTTGCTGTGAACCGATTACCTGATAGCGCCCGAAATCGGTGATGATCACGCGGCTATTACGGACGGAAGTTGCGCAATCAGCCGGGATTTCGACCACGAATCGCCATGAAAAGCCCCTGGAATTCGTGCCATTCGTGGCTGATTCTGCCCTGCAACGGCAACATGACCGGGCGCACGGTGGGCGGCGTGGCCTACACCCTGGTCTACGATGCGGAGAACCGCTTGCAGCAGGTGAAGCAGGGAAGCACGGCGCCTCTGGCTACACCTATGACGCGGACGGCAATCGGGTCAAGGCGGTGATTGGCAGCGACACGACGGTGTACGTAGGGACGATCTACGAGAAGAAGACGAGCGGCAGCAGCACGACGATCACGAAGTATTACCAGGCCGGCGGTCAGCGCATCGCACTGCGGGTCAACGGGGTGGTGCGCTGGCTGGCGACCGATCACCTCGGCAGCACGGCGCTGACAGTCAGCGAGACCGGCGGCCGGCTGTCGGAGATTCGCTACAAGCCGTGGGGGGAGAGTCGTGGCATTCCCTTCGGTGCGACGCCGACGCAGCGCCGCTTCACCGGGCAGGTGCTGGACGAGGTGGCGGGCGGGTTGTATTTCTACGATGAACCAGCTTTGAGCTTCACAGTGGGGGAGGGACTTTATGCTGGCAATGAATGGACTCCAACTGGAGGAAGGCAAACTACGGTGGGGATTGGATTTGGCGGCGCTGATCTTCAATTGCAGCAGAACCAGGTCATGATCGGACTCGTCAACCCGGCAGGAGTCGGCGGCGGTCGCATCGGGACACAGTTCAGTGCGCCCGGCGTGCGGGTTCTTGCAACTTCGCAGGCGTACCTGGTGGAAAAGGGCGGGGCAGACGCGCTCGGGAAAGACGCTTTTGGCCGTAGTGCTGCATTGGAATGGGAAAAGTGGATTCCGGGCGGCTACATTGGTAGTACATGGGTCAGCGGCGCGCGACAAGCGGCCGCCTGGGCCAATCAGTGGCCGATCAAGGTGGTGCCATGATGAGCCAGATATGGAGTTTCCGATGGCGCCCATGGCTCGGCCTGGCTGGATTGTTGTTGGTGTTACAAGCGGCGACTGCGTGTGTGGCGCCTCAAGGTCCGTTTGCGGGAACAACTCCCACGGAAACGCCCATCAATCGCATTGAGCGTGGTTTTATGGACGCTACTGACCTTCCGTTTGGATGGAGTCGGCAATCAAGCGGTGTTCCAAACGATCTGAAGGGTGGCATTGCCAGATATCGGGAGTGCCAAGGACCGCCGCGTTCGGCCATGCCGTTCGTCAGAGCCGGACAATCAATTGGCCTGTATGTTGATGAGGAGATTAGTCGTGATGCTTATGAGGAAGCGGTCGCCGCGATGATTCCAGTAGGCTATGCTGACAAATGGCCCTGGCCATTAGAGCTCAATTTCACAACGCATGCCGACCAGATTAGTATTGGGTGTAGCCCCCAGTGTGTTCAACGACATCAAGGCAATAACCTGTAGAATGACTGCACGATACGGTAATCTCTTAACGACGTTGGACGGTCAGGTCTTCAAAGATCGCTGGTTGACGATGGCGCAGTTCCGGCATCTGCTGGAGCGGGTGGACGCGAAGATGGAGGCAATACGGGAGCCGCAAGGAGAGGCAACCCCAACACCCGCACCGTAAAGTCAGTGGTGTGACGCCCGGGTCAAGGAGACCATCGGCCCGATTTTCGGCCACGAATTGCACGAATCGAAACGAAAAGGCCCTGGAATTCGTGAAAATTCGTGTAATTCGTGGCAAAGAAAGCCGGGCGCACAGTGGGCGGCGTGACCTACACGCTGGTCTACGATGCGGAGAACCGCTTGCAGCCGGTGAAGCAGGGGAGCACTGTCGTGGCCAGCTACATCTATGACGCGGACGGCAACCGGGTCAAGGAGACCATCAGCGGTACCTGTATACTTTCGTGGAATTCGTGGAATTCGTGGCAAAAAACGCCGCTGGGACCGGCGGGCAGCGTGTTGCCTTACCGGAGCGCCTGATAGAAAAGGATCCAACGCCAAGACGCCACGGCAGTCACTTCACCCTTTGCGTCTTGGCGTGAAATTTGAGGCCTATTGCGACCGGCATGCATCGCCGGGATTCGCTCATGCCGCGCCTTCGGCCCTGAGCTGCTCGATCTGTTCATCCGCATAGCCCAGGCTGCGCAGCACCTCGACCGTATGTTGGCCCAGGCTGGGCGGCGGCAGGCGATAGCTGACTGGGGTTTCGCTCAGATGCACCGGGTTGCCCACCGAACGCACCGGCCCAACTACTGGATGTTCTTGCTCTACGATCATGCCACGCGCCACCACCTGCGGGTCGTTGAGGGCTTCATCCACCTCGTTGATGGGGCCGCAGGGAATGTCCGCGGCGCGCAGCCGTTCCAGCCAGAAGCTGGCGTCTTGCGTGGCAAACACCTCGGCCAGCAGTGGAATCAAGTCGGCGCGGTGCTGCAGGCGATCCGAGTTCGTGCGGAAACGGGGGTCCTGGCCGACCGTCTGTTCGATTGCAAGCGTCTGGCAAAAGCGCTGCCACAGGCGTTCGCTGCCCACGGCCACCACCATGTGCTTGTCGCGCGCACGGAAGGACTGATAGGGGACGATCGTCGCATGGGTGTTGCCAATTTTGCTGGGCCGCTGACCGGTGGCGAAGTAGGCTCCGGCGACGTGCGTCAACCAGGAGACCTGGCCGTCGAGCAGGGCCATGTCCACCAGTTGACCGCGGCCGGTCTGTTCGCGCACCCGCAGCGCGGAGAGGATGCCGATGACGCTGTAGACGCCGCAGGTCGCATCACTCAGGGGGATGGGATAGCGCATCGGGCCTGAGCCTGGCTCGCCCGTCAGCGCCATGAGACCCGAACGCGCCTGCGCCACCACGTCATAGCCGCCCTGGCCGGCTTCGGGGCCGGTCAAGCCGAATCCACTGACGGCGCAGTAGACCAGGCGCGGGTTGATGGCCCACAGCGTGTCAGGGTCTGCGGCCAGCTTGCGCAGCGATTCCAGGCTGGGCTGGTTGACCACGAACACGTCGGCTGTGCGCACCAGTTGATGCAAAACAGCCTGCGCGGCGGGGTGTTTGAGGTTGAGGGTCATACTGCGCTTGTTGCGATTGGTGCTCAGGAAATAGGCGCTTTCCGTTCCCACATAGGGCGGCGCCCAGCCGCGTGACATATCACCGCTGCCAGGGCGCTCGATCTTCAGGACGTCCGCGCCCAGGTCTCCGAGCATCATGGCGCACAGGGGGCCGGCCAGCGCCTCGGTCATGTCGAGAACCTGGATGCCTTGCAGGACAGAGGCTTGTTCCACGAGAATCTCCTTACTCTGAGGGGGGTGGGGCAAGCCGGCGGCTTGCGTTACGATCGGGGTGGGGCAAGCCGGCGGCTTGCGTTACGATCGGCGCGCCGGCTCGAAGCGGCTGTGCGCGGGGGTCAGGATGTTTTGATAGGCCGCGAGGTTGCGGTCGCGCAAGTGATCGAAGATCATGGGGCTGGGCGTGCCATAAGTGATGAACTTGATCGGGTCGGGGTCCAGCTCGGCGAAGGCGACCTCTTCGGTGCCGCGGGCCTGCGCCAGCTTGTGCGCAATCGGGCTGACGATCATGCTGTGGCCGAAATAGTAGTTGCCTCCGGCGTCGGGGCCGACGGCATTGCACGACACCATGTAGACGTGATTATCGTAGGCGCGCGCGCGGTTGGTGAGTTCCCAGATTTCGAACGAGCGCAGCAGCGCGCTGGGGCGCACGATGACCTCCGCGCCCATGATCGCCTCAGCGCGGTAGAGTTCGGGAAAGTCGCCATCGTAGCAGATGGTGATGCCAATGGCGGCCAGGGGCGTTTGGATCACCACCGGCTCATGGCCGGGCGTTGACCAGCCGTTGCTGCAGCCCGCGCCGGGCGCAGCCGGCCCGTTGATCCGTTCCGTGGGGAAAAGATGAGTCTTGCGGTAAATACCGAGCACGTCGCCGTTTGGCCCCAGCAGCGCGGCCGAGTTGTAGACGACGCCCCGCTGCGGGCCGCGCTCATACGAGGGCAGCACCACGTAAGCGCCAACCGCTTGCGCGGCCTTTTGGATCGGCTCTGAGAGGCGACCGGGAATTTCATCCATGGCGTCCCAGAGTTCAAGCGGGCCTACGGTGGGGACGAAGCCGGTTGTCACCGTTTCGGGCAACACGATCAGTTGGGCGCCGGTTTGATCCGCGGCGCGCTGGACCCAAGCGCCGGCCTTGGCGATATTGGCCGTGGCATCCATCGGCGTGATGGCAAATTGCGCGCAGGCAGCCGTAAAACGTTGCATCATTCCTCCTACATGCTTTGGGGGCGGTTCCCGAGTTCGTGCAGCCGTTCCACCACGGCCAACGGCGCGTCCTCCAAGATGTGGATATGGCGATCTTCCCAGACCGCCTGCGCTGCCATTGACAGGCCAGGCGCCACGGCATAGGCAGCAGGCGTCAGCGCGCCGAAACGGCCCAGGGTGTTGGCCCACAGTTGCTTGAACGTGGGATCGGTCAGGTCTTGCCCCAGAATCAGCAGATGATGCTCCTCCAGAATGGCGCGCACACGGTCGAGCAGCGCCTTTTTCGCCGCATTCTCCCACAGTTGCAAGTGGTCATTTTCCGTTACCACCAGGGTGTCTGGCTGAGCCACCCAGCCGTAGAGTTGAATCAGGCTGACGGCGCGCGGCGTGCGCAAGGCCACCTGGCCGGCCTGCACCAAGTGATCGAAGGGGCGGCTGCCGGCGCGCAAGGCACGCGCCAGCAGGTCATCGTAGGCGGTGGCGATGAAATGGCTCACCGGCAAACTCGCCAGCAAGGCGTGCCACGACTGCGGGCCGTGGTCGGCGGCGCCCAACGTCCGCTGCAGGAAATCGGTGAATTCCCATCGCTGCCCGCGGCGGGCCAGGCGCTGCGCCACCTCAGCCAGGGGCAGACCGGTCGCCAGACCGTAGCGTTGCGCCAGGTCAGCGGCCAACGCCTGGCATGTGGGCACGCCGGTCAGGGTTTGCGGAACATCGCCGCCGACCCACAGGGCCAGGCTGCCGTCGGCCAGATGTTCGGCCAGGTCGGAAAACCATGGGAATGCACTCATGGCGCCTGCGCTCCCAACTGCCCGCCGAGCCAGCCAGGTTCCACAACCGCGGTCAGTGCAATGAACCCCAGAAAGAGCAGCAGAGCCGTGACGAAAAAGCCGTCACTGAAACGCCGTCCAAGTCGTTGGGCCAGGAGTCCGCCGGCGAACATGAGCAGATGCAGGAGCAGCAGCGTCACCATGCTGCTGGCAAAACAAAAGATCAAAATGAGGGCAAAATCAACCGCTTCAACCACGCCTAGATTAGGAATGTCCTCTGGGCGAAAGCTCTTGAGCCAGAAAATGGCATTGAGCAGACCAAATGCGGCGCCTATCGCGCGACCGTAGGCCACGATCAACGCGCTGCGTTGACGGCGCGCCACGGCGGTCGCAAACCAATCGGTCAGGGTCGCCCCCGCCAGGCCGATGATCAGCATGACGGCCGCATAGCGGGTTTGACTGCTGATGCTGGGCGCGACATTGAGCAGGGGTAGTCCAAAGCCGAGCACGGCCGCGGCCAGGAGGATGGCCCACCAGCCGCGTTCGGTCGCCAGCCGTGCGCCGCGCGCGATACGACTCACCGCACGCAAGGCCAGCGGCGCATTCGAACTGGCGGCCTGGGTCAGCATCACCTGCGCCAGTTCGCTGTGGAAATCGGCCATCGTGGGATAACGGGCCTCCGGCTGCGGCTGGCGCGCCTTCTCGATCACCAGGTCGAAGGCGTCGTCGAGTCCGGGGTGCAGCTCACTGGCGGGGACAAAGGCGCCCTGGCTGGGATTGCGCAGGGTGAGCATTTCGTAGAGCACGGTCGCGGCGGCGTAGACATCGGAGCGCACGTCGGGCAGCCGTCCTTCCACCTGTTCCGGTGCCATGTAGTCCACCGTGCCGCTGACCAGGTTGGTGGTGGACTGCTGACCGGGCGCCAGGGAGCGGGCCAGGCCAAAATCAATCAGCTTGACCTGATCGTCCGCCAGGAAGATGTTGGAGGGCTTGAGGTCCCGATGGACGATGCCGCGTGCATGGGTGTAGGTCAGCGCGGCGCATACCTGGCCGATGAGCCGGTAGGCGCGGTCAAGCGACACTGGTTGATTGTCAGATTTGGCGTTGCGCAGCGCCTCCTTGAGCGTTTCTCCGGCCAGAAAGGGCATGACGATGTAGTAGTTGCCCCGGTACTCACCGAAATCGAGCAGCTTGACGATGCCGGGGTGATCGAGTGTACGCAGGGTGTTGGCCTCACGCCGAAAACCGGCCAGCAGCCGCTCGGTCTGCGCCTGCGACCGCTGTAAAACCTTGACCGCGACCGGCTGCTGTTGCTCCGTGTCCCAGGCTTTGTAAACCACGCCGACGCCGCCGATGCCCTGGATGGCCTCGATGCGGTAGCGCGGCGGTAAGATGGCGAGGTTCGGCTGCAGTGTCACCGCACGTTGGTAAGCCTCCAGGCTGGCCGGTAAGTCGCCGAGCGCCAGGTAGACATAATGCAAATTGTGATGTGCTTCGGCCAAATCAGGCGCGGCGGCCAGCGCCTGTTGGTAATAGGCGGCCGCGCGCTTGTAGTTCTGCCGGGCGTACTCCAGGTTGCCGCTGCGCAGCCAGGTCGCGGCCGAGGATTGCGCCGGATCGAAGGCGCGCGCCAGGCGCTCATAAGCTGCGCGCATGGCCTGGATGTCACGCAACTGCTCTTCGCTAAGCAATGGCACATCGGTCTGGTCAACCAACGTGGCGATGCCGATCTGGTTCATGATGTTATCAAGCGCCGCACCCTGCCGTGTCAGCTCATCCACGGTCAGGCGCGGTGCATCAGACATCTGCGCCGGTTCAACCAGGTCAAATGGCTGGCCGCGCAGGGCAGCCACAGCCTCTGCCAGCTCGCGCAGGAACGCGCCCGGCTCCTGGGTGATGACCGCGATGCCGTTGGTCTCGAACGCGGCGATGTCATCCTCACGGCCCAGCGACTGCACGGCGAAGGCGGGCGGGGTGAATTCCCGTTGTGAGAGGCGAATGGCCTCGTACAGGCGCACGAAGAGGTCGCCAGGCGCCGGCGCGTAGCCGATCAGGAGCAGGGGGCGTTCACGCAGGGCCACTTTGAGGCGGTCGAGCAGGCCCTGGAACTTGGGCCGGCTGAGGACCTCGGCCTGATCGGTTTGGGTGATGACCAGGTCGCCGGGGTCGTCGAACGTGGTCAGGTTGCCGTGGGGCTGGTAGAGCAGGACGCGGGTTTCATCCACAGCGGCCTGCCAGGTGGGGCGCAGCAGGTCGAAAGGCACGCGCTGCTCACGCAGCGCCTCTGCCAGCAGGGAATCCCAGCCGCCGCTGATGATGACCCGAAAGGGCAGCCGGGCGATGTCACGATGCAGCGGCAGCGGGCGCAGCGCCGGCGCGTGGATGCGCGCGCGCAGGAATTGGATCAACGCCTGGCGTCCGCGGCGCTCTTCGAAGACCTGCGCCATCTGCGGAAATGAGACGTAACGGCCGCGGTAGGCCACGGCCGTCGCCATTTCATCCGCCAACTGACCGCTGGTGGGCAGGCCCTGGAAACGGCTGTCCGATTCGCCGCTGTCCGGGCCGACGAACAGCACGCAGCGCCCTTCGCTCACATAGCGCGCGACCCGTTCGATGAACGCGGCGTGCTCAGTTGTTTCTAAGGCGGGGGCATTCGCGCGCTCTGAAAAGGCAGATTTGTCGTCCAAAGACCCTCACAAGCAAATTGACAGCCGCAACTTCGGATTCCTGGTCGGCCGGCGGATCACTGTTGACCGGCGCACCCAGCAAGGGCACATTGCGCACGTCAGGCAGGTAGTATTTGACCGCGGGCGAGAGGCGCAGCTCGACGCGCGACAGCGTGATCGGCTGGCCGTCGTTGGTTCCGACCTGCGGATCGCTGGCGAACAGGATGTCATACATCAGGTAGGCGTCGGCGGGCAGCGACGGCGCGGGTTTCGTCAGTTCCGCATCCCGGTAGACCTCTTCGATCGTTTCGCTGAAGACCACGGCGACGCCGATCAGGCCGGCCTGGGCGATTTCTGTCAGCGGCGCACGGGCCGGGGCCGCCAGTGGCGCCTTGCCGCTCTTCAGCGGGTCATATTCAGGCGGCGGCTTCGCATCCAGGCCGTCCCTGTTGATCGGCGCCACCAGGATGGACGGTTCGCACGCCTCGAACTTGCCTTCTGCGACAGCATCCGCGCAGCGCTCCAGGTTGTTGACCCCTTCGATGTCGAACATACCCCGCTCGATGGCGAACAGTTCCGGCGAGACGCCCAGCCCAACGGCCGCTTCCGCCAGCACGTTTTGGAACTCCACGGGCAGCGGGGTGCGCTGGCGGCCGCAGACCTGCAAGGCGTCCCATGCCAGGCACATCTGCTCGCTGCTGATGAGGGCGAAGGGCTGCGCCATGACCAGATCGCTCTTGAAGGTGCGCAGATCGGCCTGCGCCTTGGGCTCGCCCGCCTGGCCGAAGAAGTTGAGCAGCTTGCCGTTGGGGCCAAGCGCCAGGACGTAGACCCCCGGCGCCAGGTAATCGGACGGCAGATCGGCCGCCGCCGGGGTGACGTAGAGCACGCCCAGCACCTGGTTGTCGAGCGCGCCGCTGAGCGCCATGTCCACGCTGCGCAGGGCCTCGGGGATGATGAACACGTTGAGCAGGTAGATGGCGCCCCGGCCAGGCTCCGTGTAGACGGTCGTGCGCTCCGGCGCCCAAGCGCCGTCCAACTTCAATGTTCTGGCTTTGGCGATCTGCTGCGCCTGCTCGATGACCTCGTCCGGCAGCAGGATGGGCGGGAGTGCGAGCGGCGTAACGGCAGCGGGCGGCGCCGGCGTGGGCGTGTCGGTTGGCCGTGCAACCGTAGGCGACACCCGCGTGGGGATGTCGGTGGGAGCAAGGGTCGGGGTTTCAAGCGAACAGGCTGTCAGCAACACAGCGGTCAGCGCGACGAACAACAGAGAGATCAACCACCGTCCGGGGTGGGAGAAAAGACTGCGTTGAATCATGAGCTTCCTCCTTCGTGACAATAGGTATCCGTCTTTTCCTTGAGCCGCCTCAGCAGGCGATACTCGCCAATCCAATCAGCATAATCAAGCGATTCTTCGAACTCGTCGTCTTCATAACGCTGCACGAACTCTGCACTCGTCATTCTATGCAGACCCTCGAAGTGTTTTAGCCGACGCTCGGTTTGCCAAATGGCATCTTCGAGAATTGGCCTCATTGGTTTTCGCCCCAAAGATCTTCCAGGCGTCTGCGACCAGCGTCAAGCGCCTGGCGCTCCAAGAAGCGTTTGATAGTCGGCCAGGCCACGCGTTGGATCATCTGGGGCATCGGGGTGGTTTCCGCATCGGTGAAGTAGGTCAAAGCGCGGATCGCACTGACGGCAAAGGTGCGCACTCGCGCGTACTTCACTGATGCAACTTCGAATAACTGCTCAAGCGGTACTTGCTGCAAGATGAAATAGAGGTCAATGTAGTCCTTACGCGTGCCGCGCGACATAATAGCGGCGAGTTTCATGGCGCCGATCTCTTCGATGGTGGCAATTGGCACACCGTCGAGCAAATACGGCGTCTGCGCCAGCGGGTAGAGTGCCAGGCGAAAGAAGCTAACGCCAACTCCGCGCCAGTTCGCCACAAAGGTCATGTCTTTATCAAAGCTGATGGTGAGAGTGGGATCGTCAAAAGCCGCGCGCAGCACCGCCCGTTCATCAGGTCCAACCGCATCAGGAGCGGATGTGAAAAAATCGAGATCAACTGAAAAGCGATGGCCCAGGTAGAGCGCCAAACCGGTGCCGCCGGCCAGGTAGAATCGCTCGATGAAGGGCAGCCCGGCCGCTATCTTGAAGGCATGTCGGGTTTCTGGCGTCAACGCCTGCCAATAAGGCGCTAGAAGGGCCATACTTGTCTGGCCTCCTGGGCAAAAGGTCGGTGACGCCAACGTCGCAGATCCAGCAGTTTGCGCCAGTAGGTGAACGTCGCGGCCGAAAGCATACGCTCGCCGTGCAGGCGGACGAACTCACGGATGCGTGTGCGGCCATAAACGGTCATCAGCCAGCGAATTTCCTCCCAGGTGCCGTGTTCGAGCGTACGTTGAACGATCAGATCGGCATCCTGCTCGTAGTTGAGTTGACGCGGATCATACTCCTGGAAGTACGGCCACAACCCACTCGGAATGCTGGCGTCCATAATGACGTTCTCCCATGCTCCAATGCTACGTCTGTCAGATGACGGAGTCTGCTTGACATTCGATAGACACAGTGTACCCGGCAGCAGGCGCTACGTCAAGTGCGTTGGCTTGCCTTCGAACGCGCCCGCTCGCGCCCCCTCGCGCCCCCTCGCGCCCCCTCGCGCCCCCCTCGCCCCCCCTCGCCCCCTCGCCCCCCTCGCCCCCCTCGCGCCCCCCTCGCCCCCCTCGCCCCCTCGCGCCCCCTCCCCCCTCGCCTCGGCCATCCGCCGTCTGGCGCGATCCGCGGTGACTCTGCGGCCCCGCCTCCGTCAAATGAGATCAAATGAGATGACCGATCACCGTTCTGAGTTCGAAAAACCGCTGGGAGGCCCACCATGCATCATTTGTACGAAACAGCCGGCACCTTGACCCTGATGGGGTCAGGGGAAATGACGACGACGATGGTTCATGTTCACCGGCACATCATGGATGGTATCAAGGGCACGGTGGCGCCGGTTTTCATTGATACACCGGCCAACTTCGAGTTGAATGTGGACAGCATCTCGCAGCGCGCCGTGGAATACTTTGCCACCCACTTTGGCCTGACTCTGGACACCATCTCGTTTCCAACCGCCCACTATCCGACCCCCATCGAGATGGAAGCGGTGCTAGCGCAAGCTGCGCCGGGCCAACTACCTGTTTGCCGGGCCGGGCAGCCCCACCTACGCGGTGCGCTCCTGGCGCAATACGGCCGTCTTCGAAACGATGGCCGGCAAGCTGGCCTTCGGCAGCCACCTGATTCTGGCCAGCGCCGCGGTCACCGCCATGGGGCGTTTTACCCTGCCGGTCTACGAAATCTACAAGGTCGGTCTCGAACTGCACTGGACCGACGGGCTGGATCTCCTGGGCCGTTACGGGCTGGACCTGGCCGTCGTCCCGCACTGGAACAACAGCAGCGGCGAGACCCATGACACCTCGCGTTGTTTCATGGGCGAGGCGCGTCTGCGCAAGCTCGAGCAGATGCTGCCGCCCACCCTCGTGATCCTGGGCATTGACGAATTCACCGCCTGCGTCATGGAGCCGGCCGGCCAGTGCTGCCGCGTCTTCGGTCAGGGCGCAGTCACCATCCGCACCCTGGCCGGTGCGGCCGATCGGGTCTTCAGAAGCGGCGAAACCTTCTCCTTCGACGAGCTGCGCCACCAGGGCAGCCATCGCCGCCCGGCCGCGGACAGTCTGCCGCCCACGGACCCCTCCGCGATGCTCTACCACCAAACCAGCGAAGTTGCCAGCGTCTTTCGTCACGCGTTGATCGAAGAGCGCAACCCGGCCAGCGCGGTGGGCTATCTTCATGCCCTGCAGGAGGCAATTCAAACCGGCAGGCGCAGCAGCCTGCATGAAGCCGTCTTGCCTGAGATCGAGCGGTTGGTGCGTGAGATGCTGGCGCTGCTGGCTATCTGGCTGGAAGGGGCCAATCAGCGCGGTTTCGCGGCCGCGCCGTTGATCTCAGACCTGGTGACGCTGCGTCAGACGCTGCGCAAGGACAGCCAGTGGGCGCTGGCCGACCAGGTTCGCACCATGCTGGATGGCCACAACGTCGTCGTGGAAGACTCTCGCGACGGCAGCAGTTGGCGCTGGGCGCAGTGAGCGACCGGCGACTCAGCGCCGCAGATGGGCCGCAAAGAAAGCCCGGCTTCGTTCGATGAAAAGGTCATCGCTGCGACCGCTGAAGATGTGCCCCTGGCCCGCGTAAGTGAAGCATTCCACCGTTTTGCCCAACTGCTGCAAACGCTCGCACAGGTCCGCGGCGATGGGCAGGGGAATGCCGGCATCCTCCCCGCCGTGGTGAATGCTGACCGCGCTCTGCACGCGTTCTAAATGAAAGAGCGGCGAAATCTCATGCACGATCTCCGGCGGCGTATGGTATTCCACCGCACCCCGCTTACCGCCGCTGGCCCGATAGACATAATCGAAATTGCGCTGCTCGTCCCCGCTCAACGCGGCGTAGAGCAGCGTGGCCTGCACAACCGGGCTGATGGTCATCACCCGCAGGGCCAATCCACCGCCCAGGCTGTGGCCCCACAGCCCAATGCGCTGCGGATCGGCCGCGGCCAGCAGCCCCGGCTGCCCGCCCTGCGCCTGGACGATCGCAATCAGGTTCAGGATGTCCGCGGTCATGCCGGTACGGAACACATCCGGCCCCTCGTCCGAAGGCGGGAAATTGCGCAGATTGGGATGGATGACGATATACCCGGCGCGCGCCAGGGCATCGGCGTAGCGCGTGGTGTAGCTCAGGATGCCGTACTGCGACGGCTCGACATAACCATGAAGGGCGATGATGACCGGGAATGGCCCCGGCCCCGGCGGCACGTTGATGAAGCCGTAGATGGTCAGCCCGTCGCTCGGATAGGTGATGAGGGTGCGCGTAAAACCGGTCGGCGTGTCCACCTGGCCGCGATCGGTCAACGTTCCACCGCCGTAAGCGCGGCCGGCCATCTCAGCAATCGTCCAGCCGGTGGCCTGGCCAGGCGTCAGGACGGCCGGCGGCGCGCTGGTTGACGTTGGCGAGGGGATGGCCGTTGGCGTCTCCGTGGCGCTGGCGGTGGGACTGGGCGTGGCGGTCGGCGCAGGCGTTGCCGTGGCGCTGGCAGTCGGTGTGGGAACGGCCGTCGCTGTGAACGACGCCGGCGAGGCGCAAGGATGATCTCCACCGTCGCGAGTGCGCCGGTCGGCGTCATTTGGTTGGCCTGGCGCGCGTTGGCCGCGGCGTCGCCATCCGGCCGACACGCGGCCAGGCCTCCTACGACAGCCATTAGCGCGATCAGCCAGCCCAAATCTCCAAGCAACCTTCGTGATGGCCCTACTCCGGCCCCACGGGCCAGCACGCGCCGGTGTCTCATTCCGCGCATTCGCGATCGAGGTAGTAGAGCCATTCGGCCAGCTCATGAGGCGCCAGAAGCCCGCCGGCGTCCGCAGCCTGGATGCGGGTGCGCGGCGCGGTATAGCGATCGAGCAGCAGCACCAGGACTCCCGCCCGATCAGCGTTGACATAAGCCGCCAGCCGCTGCTTGACCGCGCCGTCCGGATCGGCCAGGACGATGTGACCGGCGGCGAATTCCTCTGCCCATGTCCGCGCCTGCTCCTCATGAGCCTGCAGCACGGAGATGAGCACCGCGTCCGTTTCGGTCAGCGCGGCGCGCAGGGACGCCAACTGTTTGGCGTAGCCGGCGCAGAC
Source organism: Candidatus Amarolinea dominans (assembly GCA_016719785.1). Lineage (NCBI taxonomy): Bacteria > Bacillati > Chloroflexota > Caldilineae > Caldilineales > Candidatus Amarolineaceae > Candidatus Amarolinea > Candidatus Amarolinea dominans. The sequence goes on along the minus strand of JADJYJ010000018.1, from coordinate 79,915 downwards.
CAGGCAGCGATGGTCATGCGCAAAGAAGATTACCGCCTTGTTGCGTCCGCGTAGGTTGCTCAGACGAAACGGCGTCGCGGGGTGGCCGGCCAGCGCAAAGTCGGGCAGGGGGCGGGAGGCGAGTTCGCCGTGATAGTCCAGCCCACGCGGCAGGGTGAAGGAAATCCGGGCCGCGGCCAGCCAATCCTGCAACTGCTCGATGGTCGGTTCGGCCAGGTGTCCCGGCTGCCCGGCCAGGGTCAGCGTGGGGGTGATGCGAAAACCTCCGTTCAACTGCTCCACCAGGCGGGCCGCGTCGGCGTCGCGCTCGACGTTGATTTCGATGAATGGCGCACCCAGAACCTGCAAGCGATGGCGCACAAGCGCCGTATCTTCACAGGTGGGCGCACCGTAGAGCGTGAGTGGTTCAACCATGTTCAGCCCTTTCTGCAGCCTTTTCTACAACCCTTTCTACGGCAACAGCCTGGCCGGACTTGAACGCCTGCACACCGCTGCCCACCAGGGCCAGGCCGATCATCCACACCATCTGCTGCAGATGCAGGAGGATGGCAAAGGCGGTGAGCGCGGCGCGGTCGAAGCCGAGCAGGGCCAGCGGCGCCACCAGCGTGGCATGAAAGATGCCCGGCTGCGTCGGCGCGGAGGGCGGGGCCAGGACGAGGGCGCCCAGGGCGAGCGCCCCCCAGGTGGTTGGGGGCAAGCCATCGGCGCCGAGCGCGGCCAGCGTCAACAGGTGAAAGGCGCCAAAGCAGCCCCAGGTGATGAACGACCAGAGCATGGCGGCCGATAAGCGCCTGGAAGTCACGGCCTGCGTGACCCCGGCCAGGACGCCGCTGAGGGCGCGACGGGCGCGCGCCTCGGTAATGCCCGGCAGGCGCGCCAGAAAGACGGGCGCCCGCGCCAGCACCTGCGCTCGATGGCGCAGCGCCCAGGTCATCAGCCCGGCCAGCAGGCTGACGAGCGCCACCGCGCCCATCACAGCCCCGGGCGCCAGTTGCAAGCGCAGTCCCACCAGCAAGGCGCCGCCCAGCGCCAGCAGACGCATCACCTGCTCGATCACGCGCTCCACCACCACGCTGGCGGTGATTTCAGCCAGGGGCAGGCCAGTCGTGCGCCCCAGCAGCGCGATACGCGCCGCTTCGCCCGCGCGCAGCGGCAGCAGGATGTTGAGCGCATGCCCCACATTGGCCGCCTGAAAAGCCGCGCCGAGACTGGGCTGGCCGGCCAGGAGCACCCGCCAGCGCTGCGCATAGGCCGCCAGCCCGGCAATGAACGCCAGGGAGGCCAGCGCGCCGTAGCGCAGGTCAGCCTGCTGCAAGGCCCGTGCCGCCGCCGGCATGTCCACGAAGCGCGGAAACAGAATCACAATCAGAACGATGACCGCTGTGCTGGCGATCAGTTTGGTGCGTGTAGACATAAACGTAGATTCCTTTGCCTCTTGGTGTGAGAATCCAGGCACTTCTCAATAACCCGGGGTAGGGGCATGGCCTTGCGCCTGCCCGCGTGGGCGACCGCAAGGGTGCGCCCCTACAAATTGAGAATCCAAGCACCGGGCCATTGTCGGCGAAAACGCGCAGAAAGGCAAAAATAGCGCTTCGGTGTTTCCATCTTTAGGCCATCTTTCGGCCTTCTTCAGGCTTTCTTCAGGCTTTTGCCCACCTGTGGTACAATCAGCGTCACCCAGCGCGTTTGCCAATCTTCCCCCGGTCAATTTTCCTCAGGAGGTGCTCTGATGAAGGCAATTTGTCGTGTCAACCCAAATCGTGCGGGATTCAATTTCGGATGGGATGTAACAAACTGACGATGACGCAGAGCCTGACCACCAAATACTTCGTCGCCGTGGCCGGCAACATCGGCGTCGGCAAATCTACCCTCACACGTTTGCTGACCGACCGGTTGGGATGGGAACCCGTCTACGAAGCGGTTGACGAAAATCCGTACCTGTCCGATTTCTACGCGGACATGCGCCGCTGGAGCTTTCATTCACAGGCGTTTTTTCTCTCGCGGCGCTTGCAGCAGCATTTTCACCTCCTGCAATACAGGCAGTCCGTCGTGCAGGACCGCAGCGTCTACGAGGATGCCGAGGTCTTTGCGCGCAACCTGTTCCTGCAAGGGCATCTGAGCGCGCGCGATTGGGAGACCTACTACGCGCTCTTCAGCACGCTCACGCTGCTCTTACAACCGCCGCACTTGGTGGTTTACCTGCGTGCGTCGGTGCCCTCCCTGCTCGATCGCATTGCCCAGCGCGGTCGCGACTACGAGCAAACCATGTCGCCCGATTACCTGGCGCGCCTGAACGATCTTTACGAGCAGTGGGTCGCCGGTTTCACGCTGTGCCCGGTTCTGGTCGTGGAAACCGACAATCTCAACTACGTGCAGCACGAGTCTCATCTGTCGTTGGTGGCCCAACGCATTCAGGATCGCTTGCACGGCAAGGAAACCCTGGTCTTCTAAGACGAGGATCATCATGATGACAAGAACCAGACAGGAGTAGCCAATGATTCCATATCCGGCGTCCGTGCATGAGGCAGAGGGCGCGTTTGTGCTGACAGCGGACACCCAAATCAGGGTGGAACCGCCCACCGCGCCGCTGTTGGCGTTGGGCCATGACCTGGCCGCGCACCTGCGCCCCGCCACTGGCTTTGAACTTCCGGTGGTCACAGGCGCGCCGGCGGCCGGCCAGCTGCGCTTGACCACCGTCGGCGCTGACCCTGCCCTGGGCGCTGAAGGGTATCAACTGATGATCCAGCCGGACGCGGTGACGCTGACGGCGCCGCAACCTGCCGGGTTGCACTGGGGTTTGCAGACCCTGCGCCAGCGCCTGCCCGCGGCCAGCGCGTGGCCAACGGTGCAACCGGGGCCGTGGCTGCTGCCCTGCGGCAGTGTGCGCGATCTGCCGCGTTTTGCCTGGCGCGGCTTCATGCTGGACGTGGCGCGCCATTTCTTCGACGTGCCCACCATCAAGCGCATCATTGACCTGCTGGCCCTGCACAAGCTCAACCGGCTGCATCTCCACCTGACCGACGATCAAGGCTGGCGTCTGCACATCGCCCGCTGGCCGGCCCTGACCGCGATCGGCGGCGCCACCGCGGTGGGCGGCGGCCCGGGCGGTTACTACACCCAGGCCGATTACGCAGACATCGTCGCCTATGCGCAGCGCCAGGGCATCATGGTCATCCCAGAGATTGACATGCCCGGCCACACCAACGCCGCGCTGGCCGCAGTCGCCGCGCTCAACGCCGATGGCGCGGCGCCGCCATTGTATACCGGCACGGACGTTGGTTTTAGCTCGCTCAACTGCGACGACGAATGGACGTATCGCTGGCTGGCCGATGTGATTGGCGAGGTAGCGAGCCTGACGCCCGGCCCGTACATCCACATCGGCGGCGACGAGACAGCCGCCACCCCGCCGGCCGCCTACCGACGCTTCATCGAACGGGTGCAGACCCTGGTGCAGGCGTGCGGCAAGCAGATGATCGGTTGGGAGGAGATCGCACACGCGCGCCTGCTGCCCTCCACGGTCGTTCAGCACTGGCACAGCGACGACGCGCGCGCGGCGGTGCAGCAAGGCTCGCAGGTTATTCTGTCACCGGCCAGCAGAACTTACCTGGACATGCAGTACACCCCGGCCGCGCCCCTGGGGCTGCACTGGGCCGGCTACGTGGAGGTCAAGGACACCTATGAGTGGGATCCGGCCACCTACCTGGCAGGGGTGGCCGAGGACAACATCCTGGGTATCGAAGCGCCGCTTTGGTCCGAAACCCTCACCACCCTGGCCGACATCGAATGGATGGCCTTCCCGCGCCTGGCCGCCCTGGCCGAGATTGCCTGGTCTCCGGCCAACCGCTGCCGTTGGGACGATTTCCGCATACGCCTGGCCGCACACGGCGCGCGCCTGCAGGCGCTTGGCGTCAACTTCTACCGCTCACCGCAGGTTCCCTGGTAACCCGACTCAACCGCACGCTGGAGGCGTCAGACATGACCACCTGGAAGAAAATCATCTATGGCGCTGGCGATTCCGGCTTTTCGCTCACTTCCACCGCCCTGGCGTTGCTCTACCTCGACTTCCTGGTCAGTGTGGTCGGACTTGACCCGCGACTGGCCGGGATTTCCATCGGCCTGGGGCGCATCTGGGACGCCTTCAACGACCTGGTCATCGGCACCCTGAGCGACCGCACCCGTTCCCGCTGGGGCCGCCGCCGCCCCTACCTCTTGTTCGGCGCGCTGCCTTTCGGTGTGGCCTTCATCCTGATGTGGGTCGTTCCCGCCATGCCCAGCCAGACCGCACTGCTGATCTACTACACGGCGATGTACATCCTGTTCGACACCTTCTTCACCCTGGTCAATGTGCCCTACATCGCGCTGACGCCCGAATTGGCGCCTGGTTATGACGAACGCACCTCGCTGCACTCCTATCGCATGGCCTTCTCCATCGGCTTCGGTTTGTTGGGCGCGGTGGCTCCCTTGGCCATCGTGGATGCCATCGCGGGAGCGGGCGTCAGCGGCCCGGCCCGTCACAGCGCCTATATGGTGATGGCAACCTTGCTTGGGCTGGCCAGTGTGCTGCCTGTCTGGCTGGTTTTTGCCGTGGTGCGCGAACGCCCGGAGTTTCAGGACCTGCCCACGCCTGGCCTGGTGGATTCGTTTCGCATGGCAGCCAGCAACAAGGCTTTCCTGATCGTCGCAGGCGTCTATTTGCTGACCTGGATGCCGATTGATCTGATTCAATTCGTCCTCGTCTTTCTCATCCGCGACTATTTCCGGCTGGATGGCGGCGCGCGCGATCTGATCTTTCTGCTCTTGTTTGGGGTGGGGGTGCTGGCGTTGCCCTTGTGGGTATGGATCTCTCACCGGCTGGACAAGCCGCGCGCCTATCAACTGGGCATGGCGTTCCTGGCTGTGGTGCTCCTGGCGCTCAGTTTCATGCCGCCCGGGCGGGCCAACCTGGTCTTTCTCCTGGCCGCGTTGGCCGGCATCGGTGTCTCGGCCGCCCATGCCATCCCGCTGGCGATTCTGCCCGATGTGATTGACTGGGATGAACTGCGCCGCGCCCAGCGGCAGGAGGCCGCGTATTACAGCGTCATCACGCTCATTCAGAAACTGGTCGGTGCGGTGACCATTACCCTGACCGGCACTCTGTTGTCGGCCAGCGGCTACGTGGCCAATGCCAACCTGGTGGATGGGCTACAGCCGGCCACGGCCCTGGGAACCATTCGCTTTCTCGCCGGTCCGCTCCCGGCCGTCTTCTTCGTGGCCGGTATCATCCTGGTCTCTTTCTACCCCATCACTCGGGCGCGACACGCGCGCATCCTCAGCCTGCTGGCGAAACGACGCGCGCAGCGGGCCGCCCGCCTGGTGTGAGGATATCTCAACAGGCACTAACTTGCATCGTACTCTGCTTTCCCGTATAATCGCCCCTGTTGATCTCTGCGAACAAGCTAGAGAAGGAAATGATTGCATGTTCGAAAAGTTACTGGGTATTGACCTGGGCACGGTAAACCTGCTCGTCTACATGAAGGGCAAGGGCATCGTCCTGCAAGAACCATCGGTTGTGGCCATTGCCACGCGTGACAGCAAAATCGTGGCCGTCGGCCAGGAAGCCGCCGATATGCTGGGACGTACGCCAGAGAGCATCGAAGTTGCGCGGCCGATGCGCGATGGCGTGATCGCCGATTATGTCGTCACCGAAGCCATGCTGCGCTACTTCATCCGCCGCACCTGTGGCCGCAACCCGCTCTTCAAGCCACGCGTCATGATTTCGACGCCCAAAGGCGTCACCAGCGTCGAAAGCCGTGCGGTGCGCGATGCCACCCTTGAAGCCGGTGCGCGCGAAGCCTATCTGATTCCTGAGCCACTGGCGGCCGCGTATGGCGCAGGCTTGCCGATTGACACCCCTACCGGCAACATGGTGGTGGACATCGGCGGCGGCACAACCGAAGCAGCCGTTGTTTCCATGTACGACATTGTGGTCTGGAGCGCCATTCGCATCGGCGGCAATCGCATTGACGACGCCATCGTCAACTACGTGCGCAAGAAGTACAACCTGCTGATTGGCGACCAGACCGCCGAAGAGATCAAGATCAAGATCGGCAGTGCGGTCATGATGCCCGAAAACATGTCCATGGAAGTGCGCGGCCGTGACCAGGTGGCCGGCCTGCCCAAGACGATCACGATTACCTCGGAGGAAGTGACCGAGGCCATCACCGAACCGATGCAGGCCATTGTGGGCACGGTCAAGGCGACGCTGGAAAAGACCCCACCCGAATTGGCGGCCGACATCATTGACCGCGGCATGGTTATCACCGGCGGCGGCGCCCTCCTGCGCAACATTGACAAATTGCTGACCAAAGAGACCGGTGTGCCCTGCTACGTGGCCGAGAACCCCATCGCCTGCGTCGCCATCGGCGCCGGCAAGGCGCTGGAGAACTACGCCATCATGAAGCGCAGCCTGATGCAGGTCTGACCGGCGCCGGCCGCGGTCAGCGTGCCGCTGTCGCCGGCTACAGGCCGCACGGCAAGATGAGACAACCGCCAACGAGTGGGGATGTGCAGAGCCAGCAGGCTTGACATCCCCATTTTGTATCAGCCCTTCGACAAGTCCGGAGCGCCAAACTCGTTCGGCGCATGAGCAGGTTTAAGCAGCGAGGAGGATTCACGATGTCCTACGGTCGTAAGCTCGACCCACACCCCATTCCGACCAACTTGAGCGTGGCCGACCTGGTAGACGACTATTTCCTGGCCTACAACGCGGCCCGCCTGCGTGAAGCGTGCCGCCTGTTCGTCAACAAGATGCTGGCGCCTGATGTCACCGTGGGCGTCACCCTCTCCGGTGCGCTCACGCCGACCGGACTGGGCCATGCCGCACTGGTGCCGCTGATTGATGCCGGCATGATTGATTGGATCGTCAGCACCGGCGCCAATCTTTATCACGACCTGCACCGCTCTTTAGGCTTTGAGCTTTTCCAGACCTCGCCCTTTGTGGACGATGTCGAGCTGCGCGCACAGAAGATCATTCGCATCTACGACATCGTCTTCGATCAGGAGGTGCTGCTCAAATCCGATGCCTTTCTGCGTCGCGTGCTGGCTGCGCCGGAATTTCAGCGCCGTCTGAGCACAGCCGAGTTGCACTATCACCTGGGCAAATATGTGCGTGCGCGTGAGTTGCGCCTGGGGTTGACCCATCGCTCCGTCCTCGGCGCGGCGTTCGACGCAGGTGTGCCGGTCTACACCTCCAGCCCTGGCGACTCGACCATCGGCATGAACGTGGCCGCGCTGCGCCTGGCCGGCGGCCAACTGGGCTTCGACCCGGAGGCGGATGTCAACGAAACGACGGCCATCGTCTACGGCGCCAAGACCAGCGGCGGCAAGAGCGCGGTGCTCATCATTGGCGGCGGCAGCCCCAAGAATTTCATTCTGCAGACCGAGCCGCAAATTCAGGAAATCATGGGCATTGATGAAAAGGGGCACGATTACTTCGTGCAGATTACCGATGCCCGGCCTGATACCGGCGGCCTCAGCGGCGCCACCCCTTCCGAGGCCGTCACCTGGGGCAAGGTGGACCCGGATCAACTGCCGGACAGCATCGTCTGCTACACCGACAGCACGTTGGCCCTGCCCATTCTAACCGCCTACGCGTTGGCGAAGCACGCGCCTCGCCCGCATAAGCGCCTGTACGAGCAGCGCCCGGCCCTGCTGGCGGCGTTGACTGCGGCCTATCTCCAGAACCGGCCGGCTGATTCCGAATTTTGACAGTCGTGAGGTAAACATGTCGGGTTACACATTTCTACCGCCGGACAACTTCTTGGGACTGGCCGAAGAGTTTAGTGCCTACGAACGCAGCCGCGTGGTCGTGCTGCCCATTCCGTACGAAGCTACCGTCAGTTACAGCGGCGGCACGCGCAACGGACCGCGCGCGATCTTGCAGGCTTCCACGCAGGTAGAACTGCTGGACCGTGAATTCGATGATGAATTGGCGCTGCGCTGGGGCGTCCACACGCTGCCCGCGCTGGCGCCCAGCATGGAAGGCCCGGCGGCGATGGTGGATGCCATTCAGGAAGTGGTGGCCGAGCAGGCCCGCGCGGGTAAGTTCGTCGTCGGTCTGGGTGGTGAACACACCGTCAGCGTGGGCGTGGCGCGAGGCCTGGCGCAGGTCTTCTGCGCGGACGGGTCGCCGCTGCTGACCGTGCAGATTGATGCGCACAGCGATCTGCGCGCCAGCTACGAGGATTCTACCTACAGCCACGCCTGCGCCGCGCGGCACTTTCATCAGCTAGGGCCGCTGGCACAGATCGGTATTCGTTCTGTCTGCCGGGAAGAGACCGACTACATCGCTGCCAACCCGGAGACCGTGCGCGTGTTTTTCGCCGAAGAGGTTCATGCCGGGCCGGAGTATCTGGCTGAACTGGCAGAGTGGGTCAGGGGTTACAAGGTTTTTCTAACCATTGACGTGGATGGCATTGACCCGGCGCTGATTCCGGCCACTGGCACCCCAGAGCCGGGCGGCCTGAGTTGGTGGCAAACCCTGGACGTGATTCGCACCGTGGCCCAGAACGCGGACATCGTTGGCTTCGACGCCGTCGAACTGGCGCCCATCCCCGGCTATCACGCGGCCGATTTTACCGTGGCCAAGCTGGTGTACAAGACACTGGCGCTGGCCCTGGAGGGGCGGCAGTAGACCGGCTGATGATATTCGCCGCGCGGGGGGTAAGCGGTGTATAATACTCTGGCAGGGTCAGGAGGTGGAAGATGAGTCAGTCAGTGGGTGTGGCGATCGAAAGAAAGCGTCATTCAATCAAGAAGCCGGCTTCGAGGCGAAACGCCAGCAAATTACCTGTCCAGTCAACAGGTGGTTTGTCCTCGCGCCAATCTGGTGGTGCGCGTGGTGAACGATCTACCCTGGCATCTCCCCGAGACCAGTTGCCCGCACTTGCGACACTGCTGCGGCTGGAAGCGGTTGCCCAAACTGAAAACGGAGTTTCATTTGCCGCGGTGTACTCGAGCGTAGATTGGGCACAGCAACCACCGGACATAATCGAACGCGTCTTGCGTGCCCTGTTGCTGGCGGGTGATCACGAGTCCGCCAGGCAATTGGCGCTCAGAGCCGCCAATCGCTACACTGATCATGTTGGCTTGAGCAAGTTTGCCGCTATCTTGAACCCTCCTCCGGCGCGGAACACGACAACAGGCAACGGTCAATTGCAGAAAGAGAACCGGGAGACAGCGCCGTCTGCCGGCCCTCTTGTGAAGCCAGGTTCAGTTGACGAAATCTTGACGCACCTGCAAATTGCGTCTGACGATGGCAATGAACAAGCATTCCACCAGGCTTACGCACAAGTAGACTGGCTGCAGCAGCCGCCAGAGATCATTGAACGCGTGGCCCGTTTGGCTTTTCAAGCCGGACTACACTACCTGGCGCAGACTTTGGCGCGCGACGGCGTAGCCCTGTATCCTTATCACGTGGGTCTGCAAAAGTTTTCACAGGCGTTGAATCCTCGACCGGCACAAGTGAGTCATGCCGTTCATGACGGAACCGCGCGCGCGGACACACAGTGGTTTGCCAAACACAGCGCCGAGTATTACGGGCAGTGGGTTGCAGTCAGGGATGGTCAACTCGTTTCGGCGGCTGCCACGATCCAACAGCTTGAAGTTCAGATTGGCGATCTTCGTTCCGCCACAGTCGCCCAGATCGTTTGGAAATAGACAACCCGGAGTTTTTCGTGCCGGGTTTACTGAATCTCAAGAATGGCCGAGCGTTTGCCACCGGCGCCACACCCTACTTTGACCGTCATAGTTTTTATTCCGCAACTCGATCCCGGTGAAGTCTGGACACTACCCTCATTTGTTGGTCTCGAAGGGATGCTGCAGCGCATGCGCTTTGCCGTTGATCCTGACGCCTCGTTGTTCTACTTCGGCCCTTTGGGTGAGGCCTGATGCCGGGGATGGTTGCCGGCTACAGTTGCCCGCTGGCGCCCCAGTTTGCCAGCAGAGCCTGGTAGGCCGGATCCTGATAGCGGCTGAGCAGGAACCAACGCGCATGGTCGGGCAGCGCCTGCCCGCTGATGTGCCGGGCCAGCAGGTCGCCGGCGCCGGGCGCGGCCATGATGCCGTAGCCGGAGAGCGCGCCGATGACGTAGGCGCCCGGCACGCCGAGCGGGCCGATCAGCGGGCGATTTTCCTGCGTCTTGGTGTAGTAACCGCCGTCCAGGCTGGGCTTGGGCGCACGACCCCAGTAGGCGCGCAGCCCCGGCAGCATCGTGGAAAGCCCACGCAGCACCAGGTCAGAGAATTCGGCGTCAAGCGGCACAGGCAACACCACCTCGACGGGGCGCGCGTGGTAGTCCCACAGCATCAGCAGGATCGGGCTGTCGGCCGGGCCATCGGGCCGGGCGTGTACCCCAGGCGTGAATTCCTCCAGCATCCAGCGCGTCTCCTCAGACTCCTCCAGCCAGGCGCGCTCCTCGTCGTCCCACGGCAGCCGCTGTGCATCAGCCCATACCAGGAAAGGCGCGTGGCGCGGCACAACGCCCAGGTGATCGCTGAAGGCCAGCTTGAGATGCCGCTCGCTGTGAACCGGCAGCACCACGCCAAGTTGCCGCGCCACATCGTCCAGTAAAGGGCCGGCCGCATTGACGAACACCGGGGTCTCGATCCGCGTCTCGCCCTGCGCGTCGCGGACGCGCACGCCGCTGACCTGGCCGCCGCGCACCTCCACCGCCTCGACGTGACCAGACAGCAGGCGCACGCCCAACGCCCGCGCTTGTTCCAACATCAGCATGCCCAAGAGTTGCGCGCTGAACCAGCCGCAGCGCCGGGTGTGGAGCACGGCCACCACGTCGGGCGCCAGGTAGGGGAAATGCTCCCGCAGCAGCGCCCGGTCGGTGATTAGATCCGCACCGTCCGGCTGATTCTCGAAGCCGGCGGGCGGCGCCGGCCGATAGGACGAGCGGGCGGCGCCGGCTGCATGGTCGCGCAGCGCGCCGGCGCCCAGACTGGCCGTCTCAGCCGCGGCCTGGGCCAGGCGTTCTACCTGCGCCGGGTTGGCTGTCGCGTAGACGTAGCCGCGCCGGTTCAGGTGAAAGGCGTTGGCGGTCGCGCGCGCCAGCGTCTCCAGCAGGTCAATGCTGTGATTCATCAGGCTGACCATGGCGTCGCCAGGGCCAGGCCACCAGTTGCGGTAACACTCCGTGGATTTGTCACTGGTCAGTGAGAGGGGCGGGCGTTCATCCACCAGCACGACGTTGCGCACGCCGTAGCGCGTTGCCAGGTAGTACGCGGTTGAGATGCCGGCAATCCCCGCGCCGCAGATGACGACATCAGCCTGCCTTTTCGCCATGGTTGTGCCTTTCCTGGCTGATCTCCCTGTCAGCCCCACCTGGGTCTCCTGGCGCTTCCGCAACGCGACCCTCGGTTATGTGCAGATTGTGCGCACGCTGGCGAAAATCAGGCGTGAAATCATCCCAGTCTGTCGTCGTGAGCAGCACCTGGGTCACGCCATCCAGCGCCTGGAGCAGGGTTGCGCGCCTGAATTCATCCAGCTCAGACATGACGTCATCCAACAGCAGCACTGGCGTCTCGGCCGTGGTCTGCGTCATCACCGCAACCTCGGCCAGCTTGAGGGCCAGGGTGGCCGTGCGCTGTTGCCCGCGCGAGCCGTAGGTGCGCAGATCACGTCCCTGCACCAGGAAGCGCATATCGTCCCGATGCGGGCCGAGCAACGTCATGGCTGCGGCAATCTCGCGGCTGCGCACGGCCTGGAGCTGCGCCTGAAAGGCCTGGGCGATTTCTCGTTCGGAATGGGCGGCGTAGGGGGTGTGCCCTTCGGCAATCACGTCGTAGGCTAACAAGAGTTGATTCGCTACTTGGGCCGGATCCCGAGCCGGGTCAACGCTGGGTAGATATTCCAGGTAGAGGCGCTCATGCCCATCGGTCAGCGCTCGCTGGCGCTCACGGGCGGCCATTTCCAGCGCGCTGATGAACCATTGGCGCCGCTGCATCAGGTGTGCGCCCAGTTTCACCACCTGGTCATCCCAGAAAGTCAACTGCTGCGCGCTGCCCCCGCGTTCGCGCAGTTGACGCAGCAAGGCGTTGCGCTGCTGAATCACCTGGTTGTAGGTGCTGAGGGTGCGGCAGTAATCTGGCTCGATCTGGCACAGCGCAATGTCCAGGTAACGCCGGCGCCCGGTCGGCGCGCCGTTCACCAGTTCGATGTCTTCAGGCAGGAAAAGCACCACGCGCAGATGGCCCACCAGGTCAATGGCTCGCTGCACGACCCCATTGATGCGGACCCGTTTGCCGTAGCTGGCGGTTGAGCCGTTGGTGGGCGCAAGAATCACTTCCAACTGCTCGCTGGCGCCGCTCGGGCCGTTGTGGCGCACGTGGCCCTGCACACGTAGAAAGCGATTGGCGTCTTCACGCGCCAGCCAGTTGACCAGTTCCCGTTCCACCCCGGCATGAGGTGATTTGCTGGTAGCCAGGTAGTAGGCAGCTTCGAGCAGGCTGGTTTTTCCTTGCGCGTTCGTCCCCTGGATCAGGGTCAAGCCGCTGCTCAACGCCAGTTCCAGTCTTACATAATTGCGAAAATTGGTCAGCGAGAGAGATGTCAGGTTCACATGATGCTCCGGCAGCAGATTATAGACCGGCCGGGCTGAAAATGGAAGTTTGCGTTACGGTTTGTTCACTGACTCCGTCAGAAACTGACACAACAATTCACGACGTTGATTGCAGGTGCAGAGAAAGTATGGAAAGACCCACAAGAAATCAGACTGGCAAGCTCTCACGACTTCTATCGGCGCGGGCTGAGGAGCGTGCGCCGCGTTTGCGTCCCAACCGCGACCACAAGGTGATACCAGCTACAGCCAATGCCTGCCATTTGTGTGGAGAGTCAGCCGGCGCCGACTGTCCGCAGTGTCATTTACCGGTGTGTGAAGAACACCGAGAAGCACTAGAGCCAGAACTGGCTGCGCTGTTCGGGGTGTGGGCGTGCCAGGAATGTGCAGATCGAAGCCGCGCGAACTGGCGCTGGATCGGCAGCAGTGGGAGCGCAAGCGAACGGGCGATGTCGTTTTTCGCACCTGCGGCGTGTGCGGTGAGGAGTTCAGCCAGGTTTTGGCCGCGTGCAGCCAGTGCGGCAAGCGTCTGTGTCATCTGCACCGCACCCGATATCGCAGGCGCTTTCGTTTTGGTCAGCAGCCTGGCGAGCAGACCGGCGGATGGTATTGGGATTATGAGGTGCGCTGCCAGGAACATCGCCTGGCGCCGCTGCTGGCACGCCTCAGAGGCTGGCAGCCTGAGCCTGCACCTGGGGCCACGGAATCGGGACTGTAACAGACTTCATGTGCAAAACGTCACTAACACAAAATCCATGCCCGGAGAGGCGATCATGATCGTACGGGATTCATCGAATAGACGCAGTTGGCGCGATGTCTTGCGGGCCAGGAGGATGGGCCGACTGCTGGCGTGTGCCGAAGTGCGTGAGCGATTGGAGTTTTTTCTGTCGCCTGTGTTGGCGCGTAGAGAGGAGCGGAGAGGCATCGCCCATCACCTGGCGGTTTGCCCGGTTTGCCGGCAGGAGTACGAGGACTTGCGCTGGGTGCTGCAGCAGGCCAGTCAGGGCCGACTGCGCGAGCCTGACGCGTATCCAGCACCGAATCTCTATTTCTTGAGAAGCGGTCCGTCGCCTGAGGGCGCGGATTCGACAGCGGGTCCGGCGCGCCTGGCGGCTGGTGCATAACCGTTGGCAAGTAACACTGTTTTGACCTTTTGGCGGGCACGGAGGTAGATGATGCGTTCGTTGCCGCGTGAGATGCCGAGCGCGGTGGCGATTTCTTCGCTGCTGCGTTCTTGCAGAAGGCGTCCAGTCAGCACATGGCGCTCGCAGGGAGTCAGTTGTTGCAGGGCTTGCATGAGAAGGGCGAGAACGTCGGATATTGGATCTGATGAGGTGGGCTGCAGATTTTCGGTGATCTCCGTCTTGGCTTGCCAGGGGCGTTCGTGGCGCAGGCGGTCGCGCAGCTTGTTGACGGCGATGCGTGTCACCCAGCCCAGGAACGGCCCATCGCCGCGGTAGGAATCGAGCTTGCGCCACACTTGTACCAGGGCCTCTTGTGCGCACTCCTCAGCCATGGCGAGTTGGCGTTCGGGCGGCAGGTCAGCCAGGCGGCGCGTACACAGATTGGTCGTGACCTTGTACAGGTAACGCCAGAGAGTTTCATAGCTGTCGGCGCGCTGCTCACGCAGTAATTGCACCCATTCCTGGTTCGTACGAATCCCCATTGCCTGGTCTGTAGCCATCGGCGCCTCACACCATAGATGATGTATTGCAAGGGGGCACGAATTGCGCCTGTTTCCTCAGGCGGAAAAGCGTGGTCTATGCCCGCTTGCAGTATAGCACACGCGCAGTCGGTTGGAAGCATGAATTTTGCTGGCGGGCCTATATTTGCAGACGCACAACACGCCGAAGAATGACGAGTTGTCATGTCACCTCTGTGTGTAAGGACAGACGCCGGCCGCGCTTCTTGCATCAATCTGGGGCGACGTCGGCGCGATCAAACTGTTTGCGTCTATTTGGTAAACCAAGATGCCTGTGTTACAATCCATTTTTGGGTTTTGACCCATATCAAACACGTTTCTCTACCCAGTTGCACGACTGGAAAGACGGCTATCGGGGTGCCTGCGCACTGCACCGGGTCTGGTAGCTGGAGTTGAGGGGCGGACGTAATAACCAACAGAAGGAGAGTACACCAGTGGCAGTCATTTCGATGAAGGCGCTACTCGAGGCAGGAGTCCATTTTGGGCACCGTACGCGGCGCTGGAACCCTAAGATGAAGCCGTACATTTTTACCGAACGTAACGGCATTCATATCATTGACCTACAGCAGACGCTGCACCGCCTTGAAGAAGCCTACGCGCTTGTTCGCGACACCGTCAAAGACGGTGGCACCATCCTCTTCGCCGGCACCAAAAAGCAAGCCCAGGAGACTATCCGCCAGGAAGCTGACCGTGCCGGTATGCCGTTTGTCAACCAGCGCTGGCTGGGCGGCACCCTGACCAACTATCGCACCATTCGTCAACGCATTGATTATATGAGCGGCATCAATCAGCGCAAGGCGCGCGGCGAGTTGGACCGTTTGCCCAAGAAAGAAGTGCTGGACATCGAGCGCGAGATGACCAAGTTGGAGCGGCGCATCGGCGGCCTCAAGCCGATGGTGCGGCCCCCCAATATCCTCTTCGTATCTGATACACACCACGAGGAGTTGGCCATCAAGGAAGCGCGCACGCTCGGTATTCCCATCATCGCCATGGTGGATACCAACTCGGACCCTGACCCCATTGACTATCCGATCCCATCCAACGACGACGCCATTCGCGCGATCAAGCTGATTGCCGGCAAGATGGCCGACGCGGTGATCGAAGGCCGGCGTCTGCGCGAGGTGATTGCGGCGGAGGAAGGCACCGAGGAAGTAAACCAGGCCGACATGCTCGATCAATACGGCAGTCAGGACACCATTGACCGCCTCAAGAGCGGCCTTGACGTGGCACAAACCGACGCTGAAGGCGCCGCTGACCTGGGCAATGTGGATGAAGACGATTTTGCCGCTGACTCGCCCCTGGATAACAGCGCGGAGTAGTGAGGAGAACGATCTGTGAGTATCAGTGCTGATCTGATTAAGAAACTGCGCGACTTGACCGGCGCCGGCGTGCTTGATTGCCGCAAAGCGCTGGATGCCACGCAGGGTGATATTGACAAAGCGGTCGCGATGTTGCGCGAGAAGGGGTTGGCCGCGGCTGCAAAGAAGGCCGATCGTGAGGCAAGCAATGGCATCATCGGCAACTATGTGCATATGGGCGCCAAGATGGCGGCCCTGGTCGAGGTGAATTGCGAGACCGATTTTGTGGCCCGCACCGAGCAGTTCCAGGCGCTGGCCCGTGATTTGGCCATGCAAGTGGTGGCCGCTCGACCGCTCTATGTGCGTCGCGAAGATGTGCCGGCCGACGTAGTCGCCCATGAAAAAGAGAAGTACCTGAGCCAACTGGACGATGCAAATAAACCGGCCAATGTGCTCGAGCGCATCATCGAGGGCAAGCTGGCTAAGTTTTATGAAGAAACCTGCCTGCTTGAACAGTCCTTCATCAAGGATGACAGCGTGACGATCCAAAGCCTGCTGACCGACATGGTGGCGCGGCTGGGCGAGAATATCGTCGTCCGTCGCTTCGCTCGCCTCGAACTGGGCAATTAGTCCATGTGGGCCTAAATGAGCCTGCGATTCCCTTGCGTGAGCAGACGCTGAGAATCACTCGGGAGTCGGTTGGTGAACTTAGGCCCATTATGAACCTCGCCTTGCTGTTTGGTCATCGAAAGGGTAGGCACGTGTGGCTGCCCTTCGTTGGCTCAAGCAAAGCTGTCAGCCTTTTCCCGCATGGCCCTCAATCGTGTAACCAGGTTTTCAGAACAGGGGAGTTTCTGTCATGGTCAAAGACGTGCTTCATGACACGGCCGAACGGATGCATAAGACCATAGATGCACTCCGTGAGGATTTGAAAAAAGTGCGCACCGGCCGAGCTTCGCCGGCCTTGGTTGAGAATCTGTCTGTCGAATACTACGGTATGCCGACGCCGCTGCAACAACTGGCGACTATCAACGCCCCTGAGCCGCGCCTGCTTGCGATCAAGCCCTTCAACCGCGGCGATATGGGCATCATCGAGCGCGCGATTCTGAAGTCCGACCTGGGTTTGAATCCCTCGAACGATGGTCAGATCATGCGTTTGATCATCCCCATGCCCACGGAAGAACGCCGGCGCGAGCTTGTCAGGCAGGTGGACAAGCGCGTGGAGGAAGCGCGCGTGTCTGTCCG
This sequence comes from Candidatus Amarolinea dominans, assembly GCA_016719785.1. Taxonomy (NCBI): domain Bacteria; kingdom Bacillati; phylum Chloroflexota; class Caldilineae; order Caldilineales; family Candidatus Amarolineaceae; genus Candidatus Amarolinea; species Candidatus Amarolinea dominans. Next base: position 63,068 of record JADJYJ010000018.1, on the reverse strand, counting down.
CAACATCCGGCGCGATGCCATCGAGGATTTGCGCGAGTTCGAAAAGGAAAAGCTGATCTCAGAAGACGATCTGCGCCATGGGCGTGACGAGATCCAACGCCTGACCGACCGCCAAATTGAACAGATAGATACTATCGGCCGCGACAAAGAGACCGAAGTCATGGAAGTGTAAGCAGGGTTTTGTGTTGCAACCGTCACTCGGATTGAGAATCGCGAGACCATGCCCATGACTAGTGGCACTTCCTTCAGGCGTGTACCCTACCATGTGGGCATCGTCATGGATGGCAATGGACGCTGGGCGCAGGCGCGGGGCATGCCACGCTTGCTCGGTCATCGCGGCGGGGTGAACAACATCCGGCCCGTGCTCGAAGCCTCGGTGGGGTTCGGCATCAAGGCGCTGACCATCTACGCTTTTTCCACAGAGAATTGGGCGCGACCGCCCGCCGAGGTCAGTGGCCTGATGAAGTTGCTGAGTGAAACCATCCGCCGCCAGTTAGCGGATCTGCACGCCAACGGTGTGCAGATCCGCCACAGCGGCCGCATGGCCGGGATCGAGCCGGGTTTGCAGCAGCAGATTCGTGACGCGCTCGAACTAACCAAAAACAATCAGCGCATCATTCTCAACGTGGCCTTCAACTACGGTGGCCGGGCCGAAATTGTCGACGCGGTGCGGCAAATCATACAGGACGGACTGAAGCCCGATGATGTGTCGGAGGACGTTTTTGCCCGTTACCTGTACACGGGGGGGCTGCCTGACCCGGACCTCATCATCCGCACCGGGGGCGAGTACCGGCTGAGTAATTTCTTGATCTGGCAGGCCGCATATGCCGAATACTACGCGACGCCTACCTTCTGGCCCGATTTCGACAAAGAGGAGCTGCGACGCGCGTTGCAGGACTTCGAAGACCGCGATCGGCGTTTTGGCAAGGTCAAGACACCATCATGACGCTACCGTGTTGCCACTGTGCGGCCAATAGAGACCTAAGCTGATATGCTACGCGAGCGCTTCATCAGTGCCCTTGTGCTGGCGCCCCTGGTGCTGGGTCTTGCTTACCTGGGAGGCCTTTGGTTCCTGGGCTTGATGCTGCTGGTTGGCTTTCTGGCTGGCTGGGAGTATTTTTCATTACTCGTTCAGGGCGGCAGCGCACCGCTGCGTTGGCCGGGGTTGATCGGCATCCTGGCGGTCATTGGCGAGGCGTATTGGGCACAAGCTTGGTCTCTGCGTCTGTTGCTGACTGCCCTGATCGTGCTGTCACTGGTGATTGCCCTGTTTCGTAGCGGCCAGACGCCGGTCACCGATTGGGCGTGGTCACTGGCCGGCGTGATCTACTTTGGTCTGTTGCTCAATCACTTCGTTGCCCTGCGCAATCTGCCGGCCGGCTTGCAGTGGCTGTTGTTGGGGCTACTGTTGACCTGGATCACCGATACCGGCGCCTATTTCAGCGGTCGCGGCCTGGGCAAGCACAAACTCTGGCCGCGCCACAGCCCTAAAAAGACCTGGGAGGGCGCAATCGGGGGCTGGCTGGTGGGAACGGCGGCGGGCGCGCTGCTTGGGCCGTGGTTGGTGGGTCAATCGCCCTGGGCCGGTGCAGCATTGGGCGGCCTTGTCTGCCTGGTCGCACCCTTTGGCGACCTGGCGGAGTCTATGGTCAAACGACAGATGGGCGCGAAAGATTCAGGCCACCTGATCCCCGGCCACGGTGGTATGTGGGATCGCATTGACAGCCTGTTGTTTGTGATCCCCGTGGTTTATTACTGGGCCTTCCTGATCGGCGCCCGGTAGGATGCCGGTACGGAGACCTGATTTTTCCAACCTACCGAGCCTGCGCCTGGCTGACTTGCCGGACAAACAATAAAAAAGTACGAAAAAAGCAGTCAAACTACTTGACGTGTTGTGAGCAAAATGCTATAATGATTTCAGCACAAGCTAGTGCGTGCCGCAGTATTCTTCTTGAATCAATTCTTGAATAAGACCTCTTCATACTGCGACAGGTTGAGCGTCCTCTGGCTACCATCGAGTTTATTCCGAACGGCAGCGCAAAAATCTTTTTGAGGACGCCCCTCAGTAGGTGTAATTATCCTTTGATTCACGTTGAGTGACTGCTCTGACAGCCACACTCCCATCTGAATTGCGTTTTAGCACCAACCGTGCTTGCGCACGCCATCTGACTTTACGAGCGCGTATTTGCTACGTCCCGCAACAGCACTTGTCCTGACTTCGACCCAATCAAGGAACGAGAATCAAATAAGTGTCCGAACATAGCCACCCCGTAGGCCCTTAAACCAGAAAGTCAAGAAATTCTCATTCCTCAGCATGCCGCCGATGTCGCTCCCGCGGCATGTTACCGTCATGCGCGTCGCCCTCTGGCTGACAGCCGCGACTTTCGCAAATGGAGACTCCAACCGTGAACTTTGCTGATCTTGAAAACTCAACCCTCGAACAACTCCAAACCATGGCGCGCGACCTGGGGTTGACCGGCTATTCGCGCCTGAAAAAGCATGACCTCATCATGGCCCTGTTACGCGCCCATGCCGAGCAGCAGGGCTACATTTTTGGTGGCGGAGTGCTTGAGATCGTCCAGGATGGCATCGGCTTCTTGCGTGCTGACCACCTGTTGCCAGGCCCGGAGGACGTCTATGTCTCGCAGTCTCAAATCCGCCGTTTTGGCCTGCGCACCGGGGACCTGGTCATCGGCCAGGTGCGACCGCCCAAAGATACAGAGAAATACTTTGGCCTACTCAAGGTAGAAGCGGTCAACGCTCTTGATCCGGAAGTGGCCAAGCAGCGCCCCGTCTTCGAGCGTTTGACGCCTATCTTCCCGGATAAGCAGATGTTGCTGGAAACTGAGCCGAATCTGCTGGCCACCCGCCTGATTGACATGGCGTCACCCATCGGCCGTGGTCAGCGAGGCCTGATTGTGTCGCCGCCGAAAGCCGGCAAGACCACAATTCTCAAGCGGATTGCCAATGGCATCTCCCTGAATCACCCTGATGTCCATTTGATGGTGGTGCTGATTGGCGAACGCCCAGAGGAAGTGACTGATATGGATCGTTCGGTCCAGGCGGAGGTCATCAGTTCAACCTTCGATGAACCGGTCACCAACCATGTGCGCGTCGCGGAGATGGCGCTGGAGCGCGCGAAGCGCTTGGTGGAAGGCAAACGCGATGTCGCCATTCTCCTTGACTCCATTACCCGTTTGACACGCGCCTACAACTTGACCGTTCCGCCCAGTGGTCGTACGCTGTCTGGTGGTATTGACCCCGCGGCGCTCTATCCGCCCAAGCACTTCTTTGGCGCGGCCCGTACGATTGAAGAAGGCGGCAGCCTGACCATCATGGCTACCTGCCTGGTTGACACCGGTTCCCGCATGGATGATGTGATCTACGAGGAGTTCAAGGGCACCGGCAACATGGAACTGGTCCTCAGTCGTCGCCTGGCCGAACGCCGCATCTTCCCGGCCTTCGATATGGAACGCTCCGGTACGCGGCGCGAAGAACTCCTGTTGGATCCAGAGACCCTGGCACGCGTCTGGACCATGAGGCGCATGCTCGACGCCATCGGGGGTGGCCCAGATGCTATTTTGCCCTTGCTGGAACGCATGGCACGCACGCGCTCGAACAAAGAATTTCTGGCGACCCTGCACAAAGAGTCTCTCTAAGGCGCTGCCTGTCCGGCCTTTGATCCTGGTTTCTCTGTGAAGATGAAGTTCTGTTCATGCTGACAGCGCGATTTTGCGCTTTCTGCGGGCGATGGTATAATTTTTCTGCGAGCTTGCGCGAACCCGCAGCCGTTGACACCCGATGACATCACCCCAAACAACCTTCCCTCGCTCTGAAGAAAAGAGACCGAAGGGTGGAGATGGGAAAGAATGCCAAAGCAATTGCATAGCGCTACTGCCGACGATGTGCCGGACTCGCATGACGACAGCATTGTCCCTGAACAGATCATCGCCCTCTGGCGCGGATTCAGGTCACAATTCAACCACCCCCGCAACTCAGCGTCCGTTATCCGTCTCGCGTCACACCTGGCTCTGCTGTTGGTTGCGGTGCTCGTTCTGGCCTTGAGCCAGGTTCGATTACCGCAATGGGATTTACCTGCCAGCACACCAGCTTCGACCAGTACACAGACTGCCAGTGCAGACAGCGACATGGATGCACGTGGTGGTAACAACTTCTTCGGACGCGACACGCTGATCCGTAATGCCGTCCCTTTTACGCAGATTCCTGATCGCCCGCGCTTGGACATCATCACCTACACTGTCCAGCTTGGCGATACCGTCTACGACCTGTCACAGCGTTTCCATGTCTCACCAGAAACCCTGATGTGGGCCAATGGAAATCTGGAGGACAACCCTGACCTTCTGCGCCTGGGACAGAAACTAGTGGTGCTGCCGGTCAGTGGCGTGTATCACAAAGCCGTCAAGGGTGACACGGTCACCAGCATTGCCAAGAAGTACAAGGTGCCAGCGAGCACCATTGTGAGTTACGCCTGGAACAAACTCACCGACATCAATCAGCCGTTGGCCGTGGGTCAGATGCTGATCGTGCCCAGTGGCGAGAAGCCCTTCGTTGCAAGGGCGCTTGGTTTTGCAACGGCGCCAAACAGCGCGCGCAAGGGTACCGGCGCCCTGATGTGGCCGGCGTCTGCACGCATAACCCAACGCTTCTGGAGTCGTCATCCCGGTATTGACCTGGCGGCGCCGCTCGGTTCGCCGATCAAGGCAGCCGATGCCGGCTATGTGGTGGCTGCCGGTTGGAGCCCCTACGGCTACGGATACCATGTGGTCATTGATCACGGCAATCAGATGCAGACCCTGTATGCCCATTTGAGTAAGTTCAGCGTCAAGGTTGGCGACTCGGTCACGCGGGGCCAGGTGATCGGCAATGTGGGTAGCACCGGCAATTCTACCGGCCCGCACCTCCACTTCGAAGTACGTGTGCGCGGCGCTCAGCGCAACCCGCTGAGCATGCTGCCCTAAGGAACGAGAATTTTTCAATTGTCTGGTTCAACGACCCACGGGGTGGCTATGTTCGGACACTTATTTAATTCTCGTTCCTAAGCTCAAGCCAGGATAACAATTGCATCACAAAAGACGGCCTGTCGCCAAGACAGGCCGTCTTTTGTGGTGCAGATAATTGGACTCAATCGGCCGTTGATTCACGGCCGGGCGGCTGTGACTTGGGCGCCACGCGCCGGCCTGCGGCCGTGGCTGCGTCCGATGCACGCCCTCCACGCCTGGCCTGGCGGAACTGGCGCACACGCTGGGTCACCGCTGGGATACGCAGCGCCAGCAGGATGCCAACGATCGCTCCGTACAGCAGCGGCACTCGGATATCCGATTTGACCAGCCAGACGTAGTGTACGATGACCAGCAGCGCGGCGACGTAAACCCAGCGGTGCAGCGCCTTCCAGCGTTTGCCCAGCCGCCGCATCCAGCCTTTGGTGGAGGTGAGGGCCAGCGGCAGCATTACCAGGAAGGCCGCAAATCCCACCAGGGCGTAGCGTTTTTCGAAGATAGCTTCCTTCAGCAATTCCGGATCGAAGCCGTAATCTAGGCCGATGAAGATCAAGAAGTGCAGCGCCGCGTACAGGAAGGCATACAACCCCAGTCGTCGCCGCAGCGGCAGCAGTTCCTTGATCGTGAAGGCGGTGTACAGCGGGGTGATGGACAGGGAAAGAACCAGCAGCACCAGCGCCGTTTGCCCGGTGCGCAGGGTGATGTCCTGAATTGGATTGGCTGTCAGCCGGCCCTGCCAGGCCAGGAACAGAATAACCGCCAGCGGCGCCAGCGCCGCGCTGTGGGCGCCCCATCTCAACCAACGTGTCATCAAGCCATCCAGCCTCACGATCTGGCCTCAATAAAAGCGGCGCAGGTCCATACCGGCGTAGAGCGACGCTACCTGTTCAGCATAACCGTTGAACGGCAGCGTCTTACGCCGTGACAGTTCACCGATGCGGCGCTCGCTGGCCTGCGACCAGCGTGGGTGGTTGACGCTGGGATTCACGTTGGCGTAGAATCCATACTCGTTCGGCCCGGCCGCCATCCACAATGAAGTCGGCTGCTCCGCCACCAGGTCAATCTTGACGATAGACTTGATGCTCTTGAAGCCATACTTCCACGGCACCACCACGCGCAGCGGCGCGCCGTTTTGCGGCAACAGTGTCTTGCCGTAGAGGCCGGTCGCCAGGATGGTCAAGTCGTGCATCGCTTCGTCGAGGCGCAGACCTTCCGCGTAGGGCCAGGTGTACCAGCCGGCTTTCTGACCGGGCATCTGTGTGGGGTCGAGCAGCGTCTCGAAGCGCACATACTGCGCCGCGGCCGTCGGTTCTACGGCCTCCAGCAGCTTGCGCAGGCTGAAGCCCTGCCAGGGGATGACCATGGACCAGGCCTCGACGCAGCGCAGGCGGTAGATGCGCTCTTCCTGGGTGAATTGGCGCAGTAGGTCTTCGATACCGAAGGTCATCGGTTTGTTGACGAGACCACCCACCTGCAGCGTCCACGGGTTGGTGCGAAAATTGCCTGCCAGACCCGCCACGGCCTGTTTGTCCGTGGAAAACTCGTAGAAGTTGTTGTAATTGGTGATGTTCTCGAAGGTTGTCAGCTCCTGGCGCAGATCAGGCGTTGGCTCTGGGGTGCCGGCCGGCGTGGCAACCTCAGCGCTGGGCGTGGCCGGCGCCGCACCGCCGCAGGCCGCCAGCAGCGCCGAACTAAGCGCCAGACTGCCAATACCCAACATGAACTTACGCCGTGACAGATAGATCGGTTCCGGGGTAATTTCGGACGATGGAATGGTCGGTATCTCTTGCATCATGCCTCTCTTCGGTCAATTTGATCGTCTCGTAAGATCACCTTTTGGACGGCGATTCTTTGCAGTTAGTCTCGCACCGGCGCAGGTCATTACAAAGAGAGAATTACAAAGAGAAAATTACAAAGAGAGACCCGGCTTCTGCGAGAGGCCGGGTCTGAGGAGGGGTGTGATGTGTCGCAGAGGGCGTTGTCACGCCAGAGGCGTGACCTACGACCGAACGACGCTATTTTCAGGCCAGTTGATCCTGATCCACGTTGGCGATGAGCGTGCCGACATCTTCACCCTGGCACAGGCGGTACATGACGTCGGGATGGTCGAAGCTGAAGACGTGCAGGCGCAGGCGGTTATCGCGGGCCAGCAGCACCGCGGGCTGATCCATGGCGCGCAGATTTTGGCGCACCACGCTGTCATAGCTGATCTGCGAATAGCGACGGGCCGCGGGGTCCTGGTTGGGATCGGCCGTGTAGATGCCGTCGGTGCCTGACTTGGCCGACAGCAGCGCCTGCGCGCGCACCTCGATGGCCCGCTGCACGGCCGGATAATCGGTGGTCATGAAGGGTTGGCCGGTGCCACCGGCGAAGATACAGATATAGCCCTTGTCCATGTGGTGAATGGCGCGCAGACGGATGAATGGCTCGGCCACGGTGTCAATCGGAATGGCGGTCATGACCCGCACCTCGGCGTTGCCACGGCTGGTAAGCACCCCGCGCAGCATCAGGCTGTTGATGACCGTAGCCATCATGCCGATGTTGTCGGCCTCGGCATGTTCGATGCCCCACTGCGCCCCCAGGTTGCCGCGAAAGATGTTGCCGCCGCCAATCACAATGCCGACTTGAATACCAGCACTGTGCAGTTTGAGCACCTCATCGGCGATGAAGTTGAGCGCAGTCGGGTTGAAACCAAAGTCCTTGTCGCCGGCCATCGCGGCGCCGCTCAGTTTGAGCAAAATACGTGAATAACGCACAACATTTACCTCCGTTTTGAATTGTACTCGAATTGCCCGCGGCGCGCAATCTGTCAGCCCTGGGCAGATGTGATACAATAGACATTATATCGTTATAATGTCGAATGCGGCTGACGTTTTGTTGTGCATGGGAGACGATGGACGATGCCGGAAACAGGAAACCAATCGCTGGCGCGCTATTTGCGCCAGACCATTTTCAGCGGGCTGGGTGAGGCGGGTCAACGCCGGCTGTTGGCTGCGCGGGTGGCCATCATCGGCTGCGGCGCGACCGGCACGGTGATTGCCAATCACTTGGCGCGGGCGGGCGTTGGCTATTTGCGCATCGTGGATCGCGACTACATCGAGTTGAACAACCTGCAGCGCCAACTGCTGTTCGACGAAGAGGACATGCGGCAGGGATTGCCCAAGGCCGCGGCCGCGGCCATCAAATTGCGCCGTATCAACAGCGAAATCGAGATCGAAGCCGTGGTGACCGATGTCAACCCCGGCAATGTGGTGCAGCTCGTGCAAGACGTACACCTGGTGATGGATGGCACCGACAACTTCGAGACGCGCTATCTGTTGAATGACGTGTGCGTCAAGCTGGGCAAGCCGTGGATTTACACCGGCGTCATTGGCTCCTACGGCGTGTCGCAAACGATTGTGCCGGGGCAAAGCGCCTGCCTGCGCTGCGTGCTGGGGCAGATGCCGGCGCCGGGCACCACGCCCACCTGCGACACGGCCGGCGTGCTGGGGCCGGCCGTCGCCGTAGTGGCGTCCATCTCGGCCGGCGAGGCGCTCAAGCGTCTGGGGCAGTTTGGCGAGCCGAACCGGGGCATGCTGCACTACGACTTGTGGGATAATTCGTTGGATGTGTTCGACCCGGGCGGCCCGCAAGCAGACTGTCCGGCCTGCGGGCAGCATGACTATGAATTTCTGAACGCCGAGCGCGGCACCCACAGCATCACCCTGTGCGGCCGCAACGCGGTGCAGATCAGCGTCAACCGCGGGGCCGACGACGCGACCGTGCTCAACCTGGCGCGGTTGGCACAGGTCCTGCAGCCGCTGGGCGCGGTGCGCGCCAACGCCTATCTGCTCAAGGCCGATATTGATGGCTACAATCTGACCATCTTCCCCGACGGTCGCGCCATCATCGCCGGCACTAGCGATCCCGACGTCGCACGCACCTTGTATGCGAAGTATGTGGGGAACTAAGCAGTTGCGGTTCCCCTATGTCTGAAAGGGTGGTGTCGTATGTCAATGGAACGAATTCACTTGCCGACTGAGAAGATCAGGCAATTTTGTTGTAATAACCATATCCGGAGGCTATCGCTGTTTGGTTCGGCCTTGCGTAGTGAAATGGGACCGAATAGCGACATAGACTTACTCGTGGAGTTCGAGCCAGGCTATCGGATTGGGCTGATTCGGTTAGCCGGACTTGAGCTTGAACTCAGCGCATTGCTCGGTCGCAAGGTTGATCTGCGTACACCTGCCGATCTCAGTATCTACTTTCGTGACCAAGTTCTGAAAGAGGCGGAACCGCAGTATGTTCAGGGATAACCTGGTTCGCCTACGTCATATGGCTGATGCTGCGCGCGAAGCGATTGCGTTTGCAGAGCATCGGCGCCGTGAAGATCTTGATCATGACCGCATGTTGGCTCTGTCGCTCGTCAAATGCATCGAAATCGTCGGCGAAGCGGCCTCGCAGGTCAGCGATGATTTTTGTCGTGAACATCCTGAGATTCCGTGGAGACATATTGTGGGCATGCGTCATCGGTTGATTCACGCCTACTATAGCGTTGACATGGATCGCGTTTGGGATACGATCACTGATGACCTGCCGCCTTTGCTGGCGGCATTGGAAAGCATGATCGAATCGCTTATTCCTCCACCCACTGTCAAAACGAATGACTGATCTGCGCCGCAGCCGCGGATGGCTCCGCTCATCTGCGGCGCATACTCAGCAGTTCAGCTTCCCTTCAGCCGATGCGCGTACTTCTGGCGGAACTTCGTCACCTTGGGCGCAACGACGGCCCGGCAGTAGCCCTGGGTGGGGTTGCGGGCGAAGTACTCCTGGTGATAATCCTCAGCCGCGTAGAACGTCGGCGCGGGCGTGACCTCGGTCACCAGCGGGCGATCCCATATCCCGGCCGCGTTGAACTCACGGATGACCTGCTGCGCGACCGCTTGCTGCTCCGGGCTGTGATAGAAGATCACAGAACGGTACTGCGTGCCGACATCGTTGCCCTGGCGGTTGAGCGTAGTTGGGTCGTGGATCGTGAAGAAGATCTCCAGAATCTCACGCAAACTGATGATGGCCGGATCGAACGTCACCTGTACGACTTCCGCGTGCCCGGTGCGGCCGCTGCACACCTGCTCGTAGGTTGGATTCTTGACCGCGCCGCCGGCATAACCGGACACGACGTCGGTCACGCCGGTGACTTCATCGAAGACGGCCTCTACACACCAGAAGCAGCCGCCGCCCAACGTGGCGACCTCACGGCTGGCCTGGATAGATGGTGTATTCATGCTGAGTTTTCTCCCTGTTGATTCCTGGTTTCGTTGGCGACAGCGTTTTGACTGCTTACGCAGTCTCAGTGTCACCGGAATCGTTACAAGGGCAGATTCGCGTGAAGACGGCCCGAACAAGTTCGGGACTCTGGGTCTCACTGTCACCGGAATCGTTACACGGGCGCGTGGTCAGTCAGCCTGTCTGTCCGTCATTATGAATAGTCGCTCTCGGCTTTCTTGACCCATTCAGTTACGATCTCGTGCATACATTACCTTGCCTCGCTTCGTAATCTCAGAGAGAAATGGATCGCCCAAGGCAACGCGTTCTTCGACTTCCTCCGGTGTACGCACAATGATGTCCAGCGCGAAGGGGCGCGGTGAAAGCGCACGTGAGATCTGCAGCCGTTGTTCGCGCGAGCGCAGCGCCGTATTCATGACGATCAGCAGGTCAACGTCACTTTCTGGCTTAGGTGTGCCGTAGGCATAGGAGCCGAAAAGCACAATTTCCTCAGGCTGAAACTGTTCGACAATGTGCTCTGCCAGCGCACGAATCGCCTGCATGGAAATACAAGGTTGTGGGTCTGACCTTGAATATGTGATGGCATCCATCATTTAACTCCTGGCTTGCAAGCGATGGCAGGCAACTCGACGTAGCGTCTGACTCCCACATTATACCACATTGGCAGATTGGCAAAAAATGAAAAGCGGCGCGATGGACATGACCATGTCCATCGCGCCGCTGAGTGATCTCGGTGGCGAGCGGTGTTGTCAACCTGGTTCAAGGAACCGGGCGGCGTGTCATACGCACCGCCTCACCTCAGGTTAGTGAGCCGGGTCGCTCACGTCCACGATCCACAATCCACCAAAAGAGTCGGCAACATAGGCCAGGCTGCCGGCCACGGCCACGCCCTGGGCCCCACCTGGCGTGTCATACGCGCCGCGCTGCACGGGGTTGGCCGGATCGCCCACGTCAATGATCTGCAACCCGCCAAGCGAGTCGTCGGCGACGTAAGCCAGGCTGCCGGCTACGGTCACGCCATTGGCATACCCCGGCGTGTTATACGCGCCGCGGCGCACGGGGTTGGCCGGGTCGCCCACGTCAATGATCTGCAACCCGCCAAGCGAGTCGTCGGCGACGTAAGCCAGGCTGCCGGTTACGCCCACACCATGGGCATATCCCGGCGTGTCATACGCGCCGCGGCGCACGGGGTTGGCCGGGTCGCTTACGTCAATGATCTGCAACCCGCTATCATGGTCGGCGACGTAGGCCAGGCTGCCGGCTACGGCCACGCCACGGGCATACCCCGGCGTGTCAATGCCGCCGCGACGCACCGGGTTGACCGGGTCGCTCACGTCAATGATCTGCAACCCGTTGTCATGGTCAGCGACGTAAGCCAGGCTGCCGGCCACGGCCACGCCGCGGGCGTACCCCGGCGTATCGTAGCCGCCGCGGCGCACGGGGTTGACCGGGTCGCTCACATCAATGACCTGTAATCCCCATTCATAGTCGGCGACGTAGGCCAGGCTGCCTGCCACCGCCACACCTTCGGCGGACCCCGGCGTATCATAGCGGCCGCGGTGCATGGGGTTGACCGGGTCGCTCACGTCAATGATCCACAGCCCGTCATGCCCAGCCGCTACATAGGCCAGGCTGCCGGCCACGGCAATGTCCACGGCAAAATCCGGCGTATCATAATCGCCGCGGCGCACAGGGTTGCCCGGATCGCTCACGTCAATGATCTGCAATCCGCCATTCCTGGCTGCGACATAGACCAGGCTGCCGGCCGCGGCCACGCTGTGGGCCGATCCCGGCATGTCATACGCAGCGCGCACCATGGGATTGGCCGGGTCGCTCACATCAATGATCTGCAACCCGTGATTCGCATCCGCGACGTAGGCGAGGTTGCCGGTCACGGCAACGCCTTCGGCAAACCCGGGCGTGTCAACGCTGCCGCGACGCACGGGGTTCGCCGGGTCGCTCACGTCAATGATCTGCAATGCACCCGAGTCGATGGCGACGTAAGCCAGGTTACCCGCCACGGTCACGTCATTGGCCCACCCCGTCGTATCATGGACGCCGAGGCGCACGGGGTTGGCCGGGTCGCTCACGTCAATGATCTGCAACCCATTGAGCCCGTTCGCGACGTAGGCAAGGCTGCCGACCACGGCCACGCGTTCAGCCCACCCCGGCGTGTCGAAGGCGCCGCGCCACTGCGGGCTTGTCGAGTCGCTCACGTCGAAGATCTGCAACCCGCTCCACCCGGCCGCCACATAGGCCAGGCTGCCGACGACGGCTACGCCCAGGGCATCGAGCTGATTGTAGTAACTGCCCCGCAGAACCGGGTGCGCCGGATCGCTGACATCGAAGATGTGCAAGCCCCGACTTCTGGCCGCAACGTAGGCCAGGGTCTCCCCTGGGGCTGACGCAGCGCTCGCACCTGAACCGGTCGCCGGCTCATGCACAACGGCAATGTCACGCACTTCCTGAAAGGTCAGGAACCAACTCTGCCCCACCACTTGCGGTGCGGCCGGGTCGTGGATATCCACGATCAGCAGACGTGGGCCGACGCCGACATACGCGTAGTCGCCCAACACCGCCACGGCTAGGGCTTGCCCGCCAATCTGGCCGATCGGCGCCGGGTACGGCTGCGATCGCTGACCGATGACGGGCAGATACAACGCCACCGTCGTTTGCTGTGCCGGGGGCAGGGCGTCTGCCCTGGCGGATACTGGCGCCAGGGGAGCGCCGAATGGTGCGCTGGCGGCGCCGGGCGCCGCCACGCTCATGATAATCAACCCTACGAGTAACGCCGCGGGAACAACACGCGGTCTGCAATCCATTATGTTCCTCCGATACAAAACGTTGCGAGCCGATCAGGACGATCCACTGGGATCGCCCTGGAGAGATCCGTCGAACACCCGATAGTCTCGTCCGCGCCCGCTTCGGCCGTCATGCGCCGCCCGGTCGCACGCTCGCCGCCCGATCGGCCTCGCCGAGCGTTTCATCGCCCGCTGAGTCGCCTGATCGGTGTCTTGCGCGCCGCGCCGGTCGGACCGACTGCGCCACTATCATTATGCCACTCGCCGGCGTCATTGTCAATGGCGCTGCGATTGGCAAAGCCGCAAGTCCGCTTGTATAATCACGCCATCATGGATCATAGACAAGTGGCCCGATACGTATCGAAAGGATAACTTATGCCCGCTCCAGTGCTCCTCTCTACTGTTTTTATCACCCTGGCCCTGATTTTCTACTCCATCGGCGTGTGGAGCGAACGGATCGCCGGGCGGCTGAAGGCCTGGCACCTGGCTTTCTTCTGGCTCGGTCTGGTATGCGACACCGTGGGCACCGCCATGATGCTGGAGATGGCCGGCGGGCTGACCTTCGGCGTCCACGGCGTCACCGGCGTGACCGCCATCCTCCTGATGGTCGTCCACGCGATCTGGGCGACGGTCGTGCTGATCCGGGTGGACGAGGCCGCGATTCGCAACTTCCATAAGTTCAGCGTCGCGGTGTGGGTGATCTGGTTGATTCCCTACCTCTCCGGCGCTCTGTTTGGGATGACAGCATAACGGCGATTGGCAAAACTGCGAGTCTGATTAGATAATCACGTCATGTTACACCGTCACCTCACCCATCAACAGTTCGCCCTGGCCGCCATTGACGACGTGATCGCCCGCGGCAAGCGGCCGGATTGCGCTGCGCTGCGCCGGGCGGCGCTTGCGGATCGGGCCACGCTGGAAAAAGTGCTGCGGGTGTGCCAGGCGCACGTGGCCGATCCCTATGCCCAGCGTTACCATTTCTGGAAACAATATGCCGAACGAGATACCTTGCCTGATTGGGAACAAGTGCTTGCCGCGGCCGCCCACCTCCAGTGTGCGCCGATTGCGCTATCCTGATTTTCGATCACATTGTTGGCCTGGAGGATTGATTGGGTAAGCACTGTCTTGACAGGTTCTGGTGGTTCAGTGGTTCAGTTCTGCCACGAATTGCACGCCTCGAGCCGTCGCACCCACCACCAACCTGCTTCAGCAGGTTTCGGTGTATCAGACCGTGAATTCATTCACGGGGGTGTATCTGCCCGGTGAAGGCGTGCAGTTGCGCCATGATCGTCAAGCGCAGAGGACGCTCGGCCAGGAGACCGAGCGCAGGCAATCATACCGCAAGCGGACGCCGCGGTCAATCCCGCGCCGCGTCAGATTTTGCCACGAAGGCAGAAGTCCGATTCGTGCAAATTAGCCCTTCGGCGGACGTTTGGCGGCTGGCGCGCGGGCGGGTATAATCGGGTCATTCGCAATCGAGGAGGAATCTGCATGTCTCCGCAACGTCCATTCATCGGCCGCGTCCTGGCCGGCGGCCTGACCTGGCTGGGCCGGCGCCGGCTGGCTCAAACCAGCGGGACGCTCAGCCTGCCCGGCCTGACCGCGTCAGTCGAAATCATCCGCGACCGTTGGGGTGTGCCGCACATCTACGCGGCCAACGACCATGATGTCTTCTTTGCGCAGGGGTTCGTCCATGCGCAGGACCGCCTGTGGCAGATGGAGCTGAACCGCCGCCTGGCGACCGGACGCCTGAGCGAGATGCTCGGCGACCTGGCCCTCGACACCGATCGCGCCACGCGCACCTTTGGCTTCGAGCGGCTGGGGCGCGCCGACTGGGAGTTGTTGCCCGCAGAGGACCGCCAGCGCATCGAAGCCTACTGCGCGGGCATCAACGCCTGGCTGGACAGCCCGGCCGGCAAACGCTGCCGGCCCCTCGAATTCACCCTGCTGCGCCACCGCCCGCAACCGTGGCGCGTGGAGGACACTCTGGCCTTCAGCCGCGTGATGAATTGGCAGATGTCGCATGCCTGGTACGGCGAGGTGATCCGCGCTCAGTTGATTGCCGCGCTCGGCCCGGAGCGCGCCGCAGAGCTGGAAATTTCCGACGCGGCCGACAACCCGGCGGTGCTGCCGGCCGGCATCGAGTTCAACGCCCTGGCCGGCGCAGCGCTGGCGGGAGCGCACGATCCTTTCCTCAAACGGCGCATGGGCAGCAACGCATGGGCCATTTCCGGCAGCCGGAGCGCCTCCGGCCATCCCATTCTGTGCAACGACATGCACCTGCAGCTCACCGTGCCCGGCATCTGGCACCAGGTACACCTGGAGGCCGGCGATCTGCGGGTCACTGGGGTTTCTGTGCCAGGGCTGCCGGGCGTCGTGGCCGGACACAACGCCCACATCGCCTGGGGCATCACGCTGGCCTTCACCGACTGCGAAGACCTGTTCGTGGAGAAATTCGACCCGGATCAGCCCCGGCGTTACGAATTCAAGGGCCAGTGGTTGGACGCGGAGGTCATTCGAGAGACGATCCAGGTGAAGGGGCGCAGGGAGCCGCACGTCGAGGAGGTCCTCGTCACGCGCCACGGCCCGGTCATCTCGGATGTGATCGGGCAGCCGGGCCAGCGGCTGGCGGTCAGCTCGATGGCGCTGCGCCCCTGTCCGGCGCTGCACGGCTGGTTTGCGCTGAACCGGGCGCGCAACTGGGATGAATTCGTCGAGGCCATGCGCCCGATCGAGGCGCCGCAGCTCAATTTTGCCTACGCGGACGTGGATGGCAACATCGGCTATTGGGTCACCGGCAAGGTGCCGATCCGCGCCAGGGGGCAGGGCGTCGTGCCCGCGCCGGGCTGGACCGGCGAAGACGAATGGATTGGCGAGGTGCCGTTCGAGGAGATGCCGCACGCGCTCAACCCGGCGGCCGGCTACCTGGTGCATTGCAACAACCGCATCGCGCCTGACGATTATCCCCACTACCTGGGCAACGCCTGGATGAACGGCTACCGCGCCCGACGCCTGGCCGATCTGCTGGTGAGCAACGACAGAGTGACAGCCGCGGACTGCCGCGCCATGCAGATGGACGTCACCTGCCTGCCGGGGCTTGAGTTCGTGCGCCTGCTGGCCGAGGTTTTCCCGCAGGCGAACCGCGGCGGCGAGGCGGGCGACGTGGCGCGGGCGCTCGATCTGCTGACCGCCTGGGACGGCCGGCTGAGCGCCGACTCGGTCGGCGGCAGTCTCTACGAGGTGACGCGCACCGCGCTGGTGCGCGCCCTGTTCGCGCCCATCATGGGCGAATCGCTGACCACGCGTTGGCGCGGCCAGGGCTTCCATCCGGTCCTGATGTGTACGCATGAGTTCTACGGACACGACACCGTGGTGTTGCTGCGCATGTTGCGCGATCCTGACTCGTGGTGGGTGGGGCAGGCCGGCGGCCGCGAGGCGCTGCTGCGCCGTGGCCTGACCGAGGCGGTGGCGTGGCTGACCGCGGAGCTTGGCCCGGAACCGCAGGGCTGGCAGTGGGGGCGTCTGCATCACATCGCGCTCCCGCACGCGCTGGGCGTGCAGAAACCACTCGACCTGGTCTTCAACCGCGGCCCGCTGCCGATTGGCGGCGACACCGACACCCCGCTGCAAACCGCCACCCTGCCCGGCGCAGCCTTCGCGAACGATGCGTGGGCGCCCTCGATGCGTCACATCATAGACATGGGCGACCTGGAGGGCGCAGTGGCGGTGCTGCCGGTCGGCCAATCGGGCCATCTCGGCAGTCCGCATTACGACGATCTGCTCGAACTGTGGAGCCGGGGCGAGTATCACCCCATGCTGTGGTCGCGCGCCCAGGTGGAGAAGCACGCCGAGGCGAAGCTGACACTGGCGCGCGGCGGCTGAGGGCAGTTTCGCATCATCTGCCCGATGTACGGGTGGGTGTGCCGGACCGAGGTAACATGCATGGCCTTGTTGAATGTGCGGGACGTGAGCATCGGGTTTGGCGGCGCGCTCGTCCTGGAACGCATCAGTCTGCAGATCGAGCGCGGCGAACGGGTGGGGCTGCTCGGCCGTAACGGTGTGGGCAAATCTACCCTGCTCAAGATGATGGCCGGCCAGCTCGAGCCGGATGAAGGAACCATCGCCCGCCAACAGGGGCTGCGGGTGGCCTACCTGACCCAGGAGACGCCCCAGGGGCTGACGGGCGCCGTGGATGCTGTCGTGGCGGGCGGACTGGACGCAGCGGCAGCCGGCGATGACGATGGGTTGTGGCGACGGCGGCTGCAGATGGATACGATCATCTCGCGCATGCAACTCGATCCCGCCGCCGATTTCGAGCTGCTCTCTGCCGGGCTGAAGCGGCGGGTGCTCCTGGCCCGCGGTCTGGTCCGTGACCCCGATATCGTCCTCCTCGACGAGCCAACCAACCATCTGGACATTGACGCCATCGCCTGGCTGGAAGATTTTCTGCTGCGCTATGGCGGCACCCTCGTCTTTGTCACTCACGACCGCATTTTCCTGCAGAAACTCGCCCTCCGCATCATCGAGATTGACCGTGGGCGTCTCGTGGATTGGCCGTGTGACTACGCCACCTTCACCGCGCGCAAGCAGGCGATCCTGAAGGCCGAAGCGGCCCAGGAGATGCAGTTCGACAAGAAGCTGGCCCAGGAAGAGGCGTGGATCCGGCAGGGGATCGAGGCCCGGCGGACGCGCAACGAGGGGCGGATACGCGCCCTGGAGCAGTTGCGCGGGCAGCGTCGGGAACGTCGCGCACAGCCCGGCGCCCTGCGCATGCAGCTCCAGGAGGTTGAGCGTTCGGGCCGGCTGGTGATCCGCGCCGAAAACGCCAGCTTCGGCTATGGCAATCGGACGCTCGTGCGAGACCTCTCCATCACCATCATGCGCGGCGACAAGGTGGGCATCATCGGCCCCAACGGCGCCGGCAAGACGACGTTGTTACGGCTGCTGTTGGGCGAGCTGCCGCCGCAGTCGGGCACGGTGCGCCACGGGACGAACCTGGAGATCGCCTATTTCGACCAATTGCGCGCCCAGCTCGATGAAAATCGGACGGTGCTGGACAACGTGGCCGACGGCCGGGAGTTCATCAACGTCAACGGTCGCCCCCGCCACGTGATAGGCTACTTGGAAGACTTCCTCTTCTCCAGGGAACGGGCGCGGGTTGTCGTGAACGTCCTATCCGGCGGCGAGCGCAACCGGCTCTTGCTGGCGCGTCTCTTTGCGCGGCCGGCCAACGTGCTGGTCATGGATGAACCCACCAACGACCTGGACCTGGAGACCCTGGAAATTCTGGAAGACCTGCTGCTGGAATACGAGGGGACCGTGCTGCTCGTCAGCCACGACCGGGAACTGCTCAACAACGTGGTCACGAGCACGCTGGCCCTCGATGGCGCCGGGCGAGTCGGCGAATACGCGGGCGGCTATGACGACTGGGTGCGCCAGCGCGCCTCCCCCGCTCCGGCCGAAAAAACTGCATCCCGGCCGGTTTCGCCGCCGCCGACCGCGGAGCCGCGGGCCAGACCCGAACGTGCGCGCGGGCTGACCTATCGGGAGCAGCGGGAGATGGAAGCCCTGCCCGGCCGCATCGAAGCCCTGGAGGCCGAGCAGAGCCAGTTGGTTCAAGTCATGGCCGCGCCGGCGATCTACCAGGGAGGCGGTGACGCGGTGGTGCAGACCACTGCCCGGCTGGCGGCATTGGAGCAGGAACTGGCCGAGGCGTATGCGCGTTGGGAAGCGCTGGATGGGTAAAAGTGCGCTGTTGTAACGTTCTCCGCCTAAAAAATCGGCCCACGCTTCATTCTGTGGTATAATCGGCGCCATGTCGGTTTTGGTGGCCCAGGGACTCAGTAAATCATTTGGCGCGCTCGATGTGTTCGCCGCGGTGGATTGCCGCGTGGAGCACGGCGACCGCATTGGCCTGGTCGGCCCCAACGGCGAGGGTAAGACGACGCTGCTGCGCATGCTGGCCGGGCTGGAATCGCTCAGCGCCGGGCAGATTGCGTTCAAGCGCGGGCTGCGCATCGGCTATTTGCCCCAGGACCCGCCACCGGCCGGGGCGCTCTCGCTGTGGGATGATGCCATCCAGGTCTTCGCTGAACTGCGCTCTCAGCAGGCGCAGCTGGCGGCGCTGGAAGGCGCGCTGGCCGCCACGCAGGACGGGGAAGAGCACGACCGCCTGTTGGCCAGCTATGGTGAGCTGCAACTGGCCTTCGATGTCGGCGGCGGCTATACCTATGAACTGCGCACGCAGCAGGTGCTGACCGGCCTGGGCTTCAGCGCCGAGGAGTATGGTAAGCCGCTGGCGGTGCTCAGCGGGGGTCAACGCACCCGCGCCCTGCTCGCCCGCCTGATCCTGGAGCAGCCCGACCTGCTTCTGCTCGATGAGCCGACCAATCACCTCGATCTGGACGCCGTCGAGTGGCTGGAACAGACCCTGCTCGAATGGCCGGGCAGCATGGTGGTGGTGGCGCACGATCGCTATTTTCTGGACAAGGTCGTCACGCGCATCTGGGAGATGGCGCTCGGCCGCCTGGACGCCTACCGGGGCAACTATTCGCAGTTTGTGCAGCAGCGCGCTGACCGCCTGGCCGCGCGGCGCAAGGAGTGGGAAGCCCAGCAGGAATTCATCGCGGAGACCGAGGCCTTCATCCGTCGCTACAAGGCCGGTCAACGCTCCAAAGAGGCCCGCGGCCGCCTGACGCGTCTCGATCGTTTCAAGCGCGATGAACTGATCGAGCGGCCGCTGGAACTGAAGACGATGAGCCTGGGGCTGACCACCGATGTGCGCAGCGGCGACATCGTCCTGCGCACCAAGAACCTGGTCGTTGGCTATGTGGACACACCGTCCGGCGGCAACGGCACGGATGCGCGCCACGGTGATGCCTTGCGCGCCGGCCAGGCGACTGCAGCCGCCTGGCGCCGTGAGCATCTTCTGGTTAGCGTGCCCGATCTGGAAATCCGCCGCGGGCAGTGCGTGGCCTTGATCGGCCCCAACGGCTCCGGCAAGACGACGCTGGTCAAGACGATCCTGGAGCAGGTCAAGCCGCTGCGTGGATCGGCGCGCCTGGGCGCCAGCGTCATCACCGGCTATCTGGCGCAAGCCAGCGCGGGGTTGAATCCCAACCAGACGGTGCTCGCTGCCATCCTGGAGGTAGAAAATCTGCCATTGGCGCAGGCGCGCAATTTCCTGGGGCG
Organism: Candidatus Amarolinea dominans; assembly: GCA_016719785.1. Taxonomy (NCBI): domain Bacteria; kingdom Bacillati; phylum Chloroflexota; class Caldilineae; order Caldilineales; family Candidatus Amarolineaceae; genus Candidatus Amarolinea; species Candidatus Amarolinea dominans. The sequence goes on along the minus strand of JADJYJ010000018.1, from coordinate 42,793 downwards.
ATTCCTCTTCGCTGGCGATGACGTGTTCAAGCCGATCAGCGTGCTCAGCGGCGGTCAGCGCAGCCGGGTGGCGCTGGCCCGCCTGACGCTGCAGGGCGCCAATTTCCTGCTGCTGGACGAGCCGACCAATCATCTCGATGTGGCCTCGCAGGAGATTTTGCAGGATGTGCTCGACCGTTTCCCGGGCACGGTGCTGCTGGTGTCGCACGACCGCTACCTGGTGGACGCGCTGGCCGATGAGGTGTGGGCGCTGCGTGCAGGCGAGCTTTTCATCTACAAGGGCGGCTACCAGGGCTATTTGCGCCAGCGCGAGATCGAAAAGGCGGAGGCGACCGGTCAACGCCGTGAAGAAACGCCCGCCGACACGACCCAGGACCGTGAGCGCATGAAGGAAGATCGCCGTCAGCGCAAGGCCGCGGCGGCTCGCGTCGCGCAGGCTACCGATCTGGAGGCGCAAATTCACGCACGCGAGGCGGACCTGGCGGAGGTCGAGCGTCGCCTGGACCAGGCCAGCAGCGCGGCCGATGTGCAACGCATCACCGACCTGGCGGCTGAACATCAGGCCGTGCAGGTGGACATCGAATCGCTGATGGCCGCCTGGGCAGAGTTGGTTTGACCGGCCGGTCCCCGTGGGTGATATGTGATCAGAAAAGTCATCGGTTTGACGGGTAACATCGGTGTTGGCAAGAGCACCGTCCTGGCGATGCTGCGTGCCCTGGGCGCGGACGTGATTGACGCCGACCAGGTGGCGCACGCGGTGATGCGACCCGGCGAGGCAGCATATGAAGGCATCGTGGCCGCGTTCGGCGCTGACATCCTGGCGCCTGATGGGGCGATTGATCGGGTCCAGCTCGGCGCGCGGGTCTTTCGGGACGCGGAGGCGCTGCAACGCCTGGAAGCGATCGTGCATCCGGCCGTGTTTGTGCGCACGAAGCAGCGCTTGACGGCCAGCCAGGCGCCGGTGGTGGTCATCGAGGCGATCAAACTGCTGGAAGCGGGGCTGAGTGTCACCCTGTGCGACGCCGTGTGGGTGGTGACGGCCACGCGTGAGCAGCAGGTGGAGCGCCTCATGCGCACGCGCAGCCTCAGCCGCGCCGAGGCTGAGCTGCGCATAGATGCCCAGCCGCCGCAAGAGGACAAGATCAAGCGCGCCGATGTGGTGATTGACAACCGCGGCGCGTTGGCGGAAACCGGCGCGCAGGTCGAAGCGGCCTGGCAGGCGTTGATATACTGCAGACGACGAAATCTTTCCGCCTAGAAAGCATTCCCCGCTTATAGCCCAAAGAGACGGTCTCATGAATAATTTACGGTCTTTCTACGAACGACACCCTTACCTGGCGATGTGGATCGCGCTGGCGCTTGGGATGGTCATCATCCTGATTTGGTCGGCCTGGAGCGTCGGTTTTACAGCCCTGCAATGGTTGGCCTTGATTGTGATCACGATCCTGCTGGCCGGCGCGTGCGTGTGGATCATCAGTTGGGAGGATGGCCCGGACGCTGAAGAAGAGGCGGCGCCGCCGACGCAGGCCGATCAGCCTTGAACCTCGCCAGGCGGGCATGGCTTTGACAAAAACGTTTGATCGTCGTATGATTCCCTGGCACTCAAGGAGTCTGAGTGCTAATAATTTGTCAAAGAATAGGTTCCCGTTTTTTTTACAAAAACGCGGGCAAGAACGGGAATAGGAGTGGTCATAAGCAGCTGGTTATGAGTACAAAACGCGATTATTACGAGGTGTTGGGAATCGAGCGCAATGCCGGCGAAGATGACATCCGCAAGGCGTACCGCAAGTTGGCGCGGCAGTATCATCCTGACGTGAACAAGGCGGCGGATGCCGAGTCCAGGTTCAAGGAAGTCAACGAAGCGTACGAGGTGCTGAGCGACCACGAGAAACGTGCGGGGTATGATCGTTACGGTCATGCCGGGGCGCAGGGCGGCGCGGGTGGGTTCGGCGCCGGTGGCTTTGGCGACTTCGGTTCGATTTTCGATGAGTTTTTTGGCGGCTTCGGCGCGCGCAGCAATACGCGCAGCCGCATGGCCCCGCGCCGCGGCGCCGACCTGCGCGTGGATGTCACCCTGGCGTTCGAAGAGGCGGTGCGCGGCCTGGCCAAGGAACTGCAAATTACCCGCCTGGAGCCGTGTACGCGCTGCCAGGGCAGCGGCGCGGAGCCGGGCACATCACCGCTGCGCTGTCCACAGTGCAACGGCGCCGGCGAGGTACAGCGGCGCCAGCAGAGCGTCTTTGGGACGATTGTCACCAGCACCACCTGCCCGCGCTGCAGTGGCGCAGGCGAGATCGTCACCACGCCCTGCACCGAGTGCCGCGGGGCCAAGTCCACGCGCATGACGCGTATCCTGCAAGTGGACATCCCGGCCGGCGTGGATGACAACACCCAGATTCGCCTGACCAATGAAGGTGAGCCGGGCTTCCGCGGCGGCCCACCCGGCAATCTGTTTGTGGTGCTGCACGTGCAGCCGCACCCGCTGTTCGAGCGCCGCGAGTATGATCTTTACCTCAACCTGCCGATCAATTTTGCCCAGGCGTCGCTGGGCGCGGAGGTTGAGGTGCCCACATTGGACGGCGTGGTCAAGCTGACCGTTCCGGCCGGTACTCAGCACGGGCACACCTTCCGCATGCGGGGCAAGGGCGTGCCGCACATCCGCCAGAACAACCGCGGGGATCAATATGTGACGGTGCAGGTGGTGATGCCGCAGAAGTTGACCGAGCGCCAGCGCCAGTTATTGCGCGAGTTGGGTGAAACCCTGGGCACCCCTGATGTCAACAAACCCCCACGCGGAACCTTCGATAAACTGGTGGATGCCATTACCGAGGCGTTCAAGCCGTCCAATTGACGCAAGGGGCCGGGCGGATGCACGTCGCGGCCATGATGATATGCAGTCCACCGGGGCGACTTTGGCAAGCGCCAGGGGACTGGACGGGATTTTTTGTGAACTGGCTTGAAATCAGTGTGCTGGCCGACGGCGAAGCCGCCGAGGCGATCAGTGAGGTCTTCAACCGCTACGCCGACGAGAAGGATGGCACCGCGGGCGCGGTTGTGGAATTGACCGGCTTCGACAGCCGTGGTGAATTGACCGCGCCGCAGATGAGTGTGCGCACCTATGTGCGCCAGGGGCCGCAGGCCGCCGCGGTGGTGCAAAAGGTGGAAGAAGCCCTCTGGCACCTGCAGATGCTGTACGCCTTTGCGGAGCCGACCGTGCGCGAGGTGGCCGAAGAGGATTGGGCCAACGCCTGGAAGGTACACTACCAGCCGATGCGCCTGGGCGAGCGCCTCTTTGTGGTGCCCAGCTGGATCGAGGCGGCCGCGCAGCCCGGCGACATCGTCATCCGGCTGGATCCTGGCATGGCGTTCGGCACCGGCACCCATCCAAGCACGCGGCTGTGTCTGCTCAGCCTGGAACGGCTCGTGCAGCCTGGCGTGTCGGTGCTTGACGTGGGCACCGGTTCGGGCATCCTGTCCATTGCGGCCGCCAAGTTGGGTGCGCGCGCCATCGTCGCCACCGATGTTGATCCCCTGGCCGTGCGCATTGCCGGTGAAAATGCGGCGATCAACGGCGTGGCCGGCCAGATCAGCCTGCTGGCGACACCGTTGCCGTCGAAGCCTGAGACTGATAACGCTCGCTTCGACATCGTGGTCGTCAACATCCTGGCAGAGGTCATCATCGCTCTGTTGGACGCGGGATTGCACGCCTGGCTGCGGCCGGCCGGCCATCTGATCTTGGGCGGCATCATTGACACCTGGGCCGATGCGGTGCTGGCCGCGCTGGCGCGCCATGGCTTCACGGTGACGACGCGGCTGGACGAAGGCGATTGGGTCGGTCTGGTGGCGCAACACCTGGTCGAGCACTGATTGGCAGCCATGCACCGCTTTTTTGTCACACCCACGGCCATTCACGGGGAGGCGGTCACGCTCCCAGCAGAGACCGCGCATCACCTGCGCGAGGTGCTGCGATTGGGGCCGGGCGCTGAAATCATGGTTTTGGATGGCAGCGGACGTGAATACCGGGTGAGCATTACCCATCAGAGCCGCAGTGGCGTAGAAGGGCGCATCCTCAGTCAGGCGCCGGCGTTGGGCGAACCGCGTACGCAGATCACCCTCTATCAAGCAACGTTGAAGGGCGAGAAGTTCGAATGGCTGCTGCAGAAGGGCACCGAAATCGGTATCAGCCGTTTCGTGCCGCTGTTGACGCAACGCTGTGTGACGCACGACCGGGCCAGCCTCAGTAAGAAGGAAAGCCGCTGGCGCCGCATTATCCAGGAGGCGGCTGAGCAGGCGCGGCGCGGCCGGTTGCCCGCGTTGGCCGCGCCGCTTGACCTGGTTGACGCCTGCCAGGAGGCAGCGCGCCAGGCTGACCTGATCCTGTTTCTGTGGGAATCTGCGCCAGGGCACGGCCTGAAGCCTGCGCTGCAGGCGTGGCGGTCATCGGCCGCAGCGAGCGGGCGCATTAGCCTCTTCGTCGGGCCGGAGGGTGGCTTCAGCGAGGGTGAAGCGGCCCTGGCGGCGGCGTCTGGCGCCTGCCTGATCGGCCTCGGCCCGCGCATCTTGCGTGCAGAAACGGTCGGGCTGGCCGCGGGTGCGGCGATCCTGTATGAAATGGGCGACATGTAACCAAATTGCTTCGCAAGCCATCTGAAGCCCACAGAAGCGATCGGGATCGAAAATCAAAATAGTCGAGGAAAAGGATAGCGAATCATGAGTCAAAATGAAACCAACGGCAGCAACGGTCACGGGGTGATCGAGCCGGCTGCAGAACGAGCGATTGAGAATGTCATCATCATCGGCAGCGGGCCTTCGGGCCTGACGGCCGGCCTGTATACGGCGCGTGCCAACCTGAATCCGCTCCTGATCACCGGCAATGAAATTGGCGGGCAGGTCGCGATTACCTATGAGGTCGAGAATTACCCTGGTTTTCCGGAAAGCCTGAGCGGCCCGGACCTGGTGGAGAAGATGCAGAAGCAGGCCGAGAAGTTCGGCTGTCGCATCGAGTATGATTATGTGGACCGGGTTGATTTCGAGCAGTTCCCCTTCACCGTGCATACGGCCAACGAGCTGGAGCACAAGGCGAAGGCGATCATCATCAGCACGGGCGCGTCGTCGCGCAAGCTGGATGTGCCGGGCGAGAAGGAGTTGACCGGCCGCGGCGTGAGCTATTGCGCAACCTGCGATGGCTTCTTCTTCCGTGGTCGTGAGGTGGTGGTGGTCGGCGGCGGCGATAGCGCGGCCGAGGAAGCGCTCTTCCTGACCCGCTTTGCCAGTAAAGTAACCCTGATCCATCGCCGCAACAGCCTGCGCGCCAGTCAGATCTTGCAGAAGCGCATCTTCGAGCACGAGAAGATCAACGTCATCTGGGACACGGTCATCACGTCCATCAACGATGACAACGGCAGCGGCGGAGTGACGTCGGTCAGCCTGCAGAACATCAAGACCAGCGCCACGTCCACCTTGCCGACCGGTGGTGTCTTCATTTTTGTCGGTCACCTGCCCAACTCGTCCTTGTTCGAGGGCAAGGTCGCCATGGATGAGGAAAGCTATCTGCTCACCGACAAGCTGATGCGCACCAATATCGCCGGCGTCTTTGCCGCCGGTGAAATTCAGGACAAGCGCTTCAAGCAGGTTGCGACGTCGGTGGGCCAGGGCTGCGCGGCCGCGATGGAAGTTGAGAAATACCTGGCCGACCTGGAAGACCGCGCCTATCCCGGTCACGCGGCGGCGCCGGCGATCATCGCGGTCACGGCATAGGCGATCCATGCCAACGATTCAGCTGGGTGAGCAGACGATCTACTATCGGCGCAGTCAGTCGGGGGCTGCGCCGCACGCCGCGCCGCTGGTGTTGGTTCACGGCGCGGGCGGCACGTCCATGCACTGGCCGGGTGAGCTGCGGCGCCTGCCTGAAACATCGGTTTATGCCCTGGACTTGCCCGGCCACGGTCAATCGCCTGGCGCGGGCTGCACCACGATTGCGGAATATGCGCAGGTTGTGGTGGATTGGGCCGATGCGCTGGAGCTGCCGCGGTTCGTCCTGGCCGGTCATTCGATGGGCGGTGCGATTGCCCAAACCGTGGCGCTGCACCACCCGCAGCGCCTGGCCGGGCTGATCCTGGTGGGCACCGGCGCGCGGCTGGCGGTCTCCCCGGCCATTCTGGATGGCCTGAGCCGTGACTATGCGGCCACGGCGCGCCTGATTGCCGAATGGGCCTACAAACGCCAGGCAGACCCCGCGACGCTGGACGCATATGCCGCGGCGATGCTGAAGACACCTGTGAACGTGACGCACGGTGATTTTGTGGCGTGCAGCGCGTTCGATGTGACCCACGCGCTGAGCCAGATTGCTCTGCCCACCCTGGTCATCGTGGGCCTGGAGGACCGGCTGACGCCGCCCAAGCTCAGCCGCTTCCTGGCGCAGCAGATGCCCGCGGCGCGGCTGCTGGAAGTGCCGGAGGCCGGGCACATGGTGATGCTCGAACAGAGCGCGGTCGTGGCCGCGGCGGTGCAGGAGTTTGTGGGGATGAGGTAGAGACGTTGCATTGCAACGTCTCTACGCGATCGTCGTACCGGTCGTCGCCGCTTCCACTTGAGATTGGAATTCATCCAGGGCGTTTGCTGTAAGAGCGATTTCCAGTAGATGTGACAGAGTGCTGACATCATGAATCTGACGCAGGCGCTGCTCCAGGGGCTGATAAGCGCGCACCTGCGGATTGAAGCGCGTGGAGATGGCGGCCAAGACAGCGGCACGCAGCCCTTCCTCGACGCCTTCACGGCGCCCTTCCTCGACGCCCTTGCGGCGCCCTTCATCAACGCCTTCACGGCGCCCTTCCTCGACGCCCTTGCGGCGCCCTTCATCAACGCCTTCACGGCGCCCTTCATCAACGCCTTCACGGCGCCCTTCCTCGACGCCCTCACGGCGCCCTTCCTCGACGCCCTCACGGCGCCCTTCATGAACACCCTTCTCCCAACTCTGTTGGCGAATCCGTCGCAAGTAGGGCGTGTCCAGCAGTTCCACATCAATCATACGCTCGATCATCTTCAGCACCCCCTCATCTCCAATCAGGTTGATCAATGCTGTCAGTAACTCATTACGCTGTCCGCCGTCGGGTATGGCCGCAATCTTGTCAAGCACCGCAGGAACGATCCGTCCTGGTTCCGCCATACGCATCTGTCCTACGAGCGCCAGGAGGGCCGGCTTGTCGAGTTGCAGTACCTCCTCTGCGTCGAGTTCCCACAGGCGAATGACATCATAGCGCCACGTCAGACTAGCCTGGCCGGCGAAATTTACGATTGTGTACCCTCCATTATCGCCTGCGCCTGCACCTTTGCCCACGTAGATAACGACGCTCTGCAATTTCAGGCTGCCCTGCGGTGCGCGGCGTCCCCATTCATGCCGCGCCGTGCGACTCATGTAATCCACCATACGCCAGGGCATAGGGGCCGCACTGCGCTTTCCTTGAAGCTCGATATGCAGTAACCCTACATCGTTATCTTCGCTTACCGCCTCGAAAAGCAGATCACTGCGTTGACGTGAGGCTGGTAGTTCGATAGTCAAGGTGCGCACCGAGCGCAACCGCTTACCCATCAGCCACTCGGCGAAGGTCTCTTTGTAGGTCAAGATCAGGTTTTTCAGTGGATTATCGGTGTCAGGCACGGGCGCTGCTCCTTCCTGCCTCTGTCAACTGACCGAAGTCTACCTCAGGACACAGGGCGTGTCAAGCCGCGGCCAAACGATTTTGTTTGCGAATTCCATCAAACATCGCTACAATAAGAACGCATTTCCGATGTCTACGACGAAGAATTTCAGGCCGCGCTGGACGAATCCGGCGGCGACCAGGATTATGCGATTTTTGACTGCGTTAGGCAGCGGTTTCCAACCGCCCGGCCGCGCTTTGCCGATGCGGGTGAACGGTGTTAGAATGTCCCTTGCAACTGAGTTCTTCTTTCCTCTTCGCCCCGTCCGTGGGGCCAATCTGCCCGCCACAAGGAGGTGGACCCGTAAAACGATTGCTGACCACCGGCGCCGTATGTGGCGCTCTAAGGGCTTGACTGGCCCTGAAATACCGTTCTATTTTCAGACTTCTGGCTTGGATAGGCCACTGCCGCTTATCCATACGATGAAAAGGAGAGACAAGAAGTGAGCAAGTCCCGTTTGATGCATCTGAGCATCCTGATTACCGTGTTAGCGCTGCTGGTTGCAGGTTGCACGCCTGCCGCCGCTCCGGCCACCAAAGCCCCTGAACCTGCTGCATCGGGCGTCACCGCCGACATGCAGGGGCTGATTGACGCCGCCAAAGCCGAGGGTACCCTCACCACCATCGCCCTGCCCCACGACTGGTGCAACTACGGCGAAGCGATTACCGGCTTCAAGGCCAAGTACGGCCTGCAGATCAACGAGCTTAATCCCGATGCCGGCTCTGGCGATGAAGTCGAAGCCATCAAGGCCAACAAGGATAACAAAGGCCCACAGGCGCCCGATGTCATTGACGTCGGCTACGGCTTTGGCCCGCAGTTGGTCGAAGAGAAGCTGGTGCAGCCCTACAAGGTCAGTACCTGGGACACCATTGCGGCTGACTCGAAGAACGCAGATGGCTATTGGTATGGCGACTACTACGGTGTCCTGGCTTTCGAAGTCAACAAGGATGCCGTGAAGAACGTACCGCAGGATTGGGCCGATCTGCTCAAGCCGGAGTACAAGGGCCAGGTGGCCCTCTCTGGCGACCCGCGTGCCTCGGCGCAGGCGCAGATGAGCGTCTATGCCGCAGCCCTGGCTAACGGCGGTTCGCTCGACAACGTGGCGCCCGGCCTGGAGTTCTTCAAGAAGCTGAACGAGGTGGGCAACTTCGTCCCTGTGATCGCCAAGCAGGCTACGGTTGCCAAAGGCGAGACCCCGGTCATCACCCGCTGGGACTACAACGCCCTGGCCGACAAGACCGCCCTGGCCGGCAACCCCAACATCGAAGTCGTGATTCCCAAGACGGGTGTCATTGCCGGCGTTTACATCCAGGCCATCAGCGCGTACGCACCCCATCCCAACGCGGCCAAGCTGTGGATGGAATACCTCTACTCGGACGAAGGCCAGTTGATCTGGCTGAAGGGCGGCTGCCACCCCATTCGCTACAACGACATGGTCAAGCGGAACGTGATCCCGGCTGAGATTACTGCCAACCTACCGGCGGCCGATCTCTACGCCAAGGCCGTCTTCCCGACCATTGACCAGATCAATGCCGCCAAGAAGGCGATCACCGATGGCTGGGACAAAGTCGTCGGCGCCGACGTGAAGTAGCAGCGGTCCGTGGCGAGCACATTGCAACCCACACCTTCTACACCGCGGGACGCGCCATTGGCGCGTCCCGCACGTCGCGTCAATTGGGCGTGGCTTGGCGTCGCGCCCTTTTTGATCTTCACCCTGTTTTTTCTATTCCTCCCCTCGCTGTCGTTGTTCATGGGCAGCTTCCAGGACAACCAGGGCCAATTCACCCTGGCCAACGTTGCCGGTCTGTTCACGCCATCCATCCTCAGCGCGTACTGGATCACCATTCGTATCAGCCTCTTCACGGCGGTCGTCGGTGGGTTGTTCGGCTTTTTCCTGGCCTACTCAGCCACCCTGACCGGCCTGCCGCGTTGGGTGACCGCTGGCATGGCGACCTTCAGCGGCGTGGCCTCGAACTTCGCCGGCGTACCGCTGGCCTTCGCCTTCATCGCCACCCTCGGCCGCCTGGGCTTGGTGACAGTGCTGCTCAAGAACCTCTTAGGCTTCAACCTCTACGACCACGGCTTCAACCTCTACAGCTTCTGGGGGCTGAGCGTCACCTACCTCTATTTCCAGTTCCCGTTGATGGTACTGATCATCACCCCCGCGCTGGAAGGACTACGCCGTGAGTGGCGCGAGGCTGCCGAAAATCTGGGTGCAACCGGTTGGCAATACTGGCGTTTTGTGGGGCTGCCCGTGCTGATGCCTTCTCTGCTCGGCGCCATGATCCTCCTGTTCGGTAACGCGTTCGGCGCCTACGCCACCGCACTCTCCCTGACCGGCGGGCTGATCAACCTGGTGACGATCCTCATCGGCTCGCAGATCAAGGGTGACGTGCTGCACAATCCTGGCCTGGGATATGCCCTGGCCCTGGGGATGGTCGTGGTGATGGCGGTCTCGATGGCCATCTACTACGTGCTGCGCCGCCGCAGCGAAAGGTGGCTGCGCCCAGGAAACGCAACACACTGTGGGGCTGGCTGTGGACTGCCCTGGGTATCCTCTACTTCTTCGTGCCGCTCTACGCCACGCTGGACTTCTCCCTGCGGGCCAAGAAGGGGCAACTCAGCCTGCTCGCCTATCAGCGTGTGCTGGCCGATCCGCAGTTTCGCCAAACTCTGCTCTTCTCGCTGGAGATGGCCATCTTGACCATCCTGGTCAGCCTGATCTTGATCGTCCCCACCGCCTATTGGATCCGCCTGCGCCTGCCCAAGCTGCGACCGGTGATTGAGTTCATTACCCTCATGCCGTTTGTGGTGCCCGCGATCGTGCTCGTTTTCGGCCTGATCCGCGTGTATGGCGGGGGCTTTCTGCCACTCACCAACTTCCGCGCCGGCACCAACACCCTGCTGGTGGCCGCCTACGTCATCCTGGCGCTGCCCTACATGTACCGGGCCGTGGACACGGGCCTGGCAGCCATTGACGTGCGTACCCTGACCGAAGCGGCTCAGAGTCTGGGCGCGGGCTGGGGCGTCATCCTGTTGCAGGTCATCTTCCCCAACCTGCGCTCATCGCTGCTCAGCGGCGCGTTCCTGACCCTGGCGACCGTTGTCGGCGAGTATACCATCGCCAGTTTTCTCGTGGGCATCAACGCGTTTGGCCCGTATATGTCGCTGATTGGGCAGAACAAGACCTATGAATCATCCGCGTTGGCCATCATCAGTTTCGCGCTGACCTGGCTTTTTATGGGGCTGATTCAATTCTTCGGACGCGGCCAGCCAGGCCAGCGCCAACTCGTGGGGGCAAGGTGAGGCAATGGGATTTCTAGCCCTGACAAACATCTCCAAAGTGTTCGGGAACAGCGTCGCCGTGCGCGACTTCAACCTTGATGTCGAGCGAGGCGAGTTCATCTCCTTCCTGGGGCCGAGCGGCTGCGGCAAAACCACCACACTGCGCATGATTGCCGGATTCGAATTGCCTACGACCGGAACGATCGTGGTCAACGGCCAGGACATCACCATGAAGCCGCCCAATCAGCGCAACGTCGGCATGGTCTTTCAGTCCTACGCCCTCTTTCCGAACATGACGCTGGCCGACAATGTGGGCTTTGGCCTGAAGATCGCGGTCGCCCAAAGCGGAGATTGACCGCACCGTGGCCGAAATGCTGGACGTGATTCATCTGCCCGGCTTCGGCAGCCGCTATCCCCATCAGTTGTCGGGCGGTCAACAGCAGCGCGTTGCGTTGGCGCGCGCCCTGGCCATCCATCCGCAGGTACTGCTGCTCGATGAACCGCTCTCCGCCCTGGACGCCAAAATCCGGGTCGAACTGCGCTCCGAAATTCGCCGCATCCAACGACAGCTTGGCATCACGACGATCTATGTCACCCACGATCAGGAAGAGGCGCTCTCCCTCTCCGATCGCATCGTGGTCATGAGCGCCGGTCAGGTGGAACAGATCGGTACGCCGTTCGAGATTTACAACTACCCCAGGACCGCGTTCACGGCCGCGTTCATCGGCCAGTTGAACATGCTGCCTGTCACCATTGCCGACCCTCAGACCGGGATGTGTACTTTCGAAGGCCAGCCGGTTGCCACGGGCGAGCCGATCGAAGCCGCTACCGGCGCAGCCAAACACCTCGCCATCCGCCCGGAGGAACTGGGCCTGGGACACTCGCCTGGCGATAATCACCTGGACGGCCGCATCGAAGCCGTCACCTTCCTGGGCGCCATCGTGCGTGTGCGCGTGGACCTGGGAGACACCTTCCTGTCGGTTGATCTTTTCAACGAACGCCTGCTCACCTTGCCCCAGGTCAACCAACCTGTCACGGTCAACTTCCCGCCGCACGCCTGTTGGGTAACAGAGTAAGTGAAAGCGACCTCGCCCGTGCATCCAAGCCAGCCTCCCACTCAATCTATGATATCAGGTAACAGGCATGATTCTTCTCAACCCCAAGCACCTTGATCGTTATTACCCCGACGAGCGTTCGCGCGCGATCATGCAGAAAACGGTGGCCTTCTTCGAGCAGAAGGGCAAGCAAAAGCTCAAGGCCGATGACTATGACCACGTTTGGTACGCCGACCTGCTCGATTTTGTCAAGCGTGAAGGCATTTTTGCCACCCTGCTCACCCCGGCCGGCTATGGCGACGCCGACGCACGCTGGGACACCTGGCGCAACTGTGAGTTCAACGAAATCCTCGGTTTCTACGGCCTGCCCTACTGGTACACCTGGCAGGTGACAATTCTGGGGCTTGGCCCCATCTGGATGAGCCAGAACGAGGACGCCAAGCGCCGCGCCGCACAGGCGCTGCGCGAAGGCGCCATCTTCGGCTTTGGCCTGTCTGAAAAGGAGCATGGCGCGGACATCTACGCCAGCGACATGCTGCTGGCGCCACAGCCGGATGGCACGTACCTGGCGCGCGGCGACAAGTATTACATTGGCAACGCCAACCACGCGGCCATGATCTCGACCTTTGGCAAGTTCAGCCACAACCAGGACTACGTCTTCTTCGCCGTGGATGCGCAGCATCCGCGTTTCCAGCTCATGCAGAACGTCGTCGCCAGCCAGTCCTACGTCGGCGAATACCTGTTGGATGACTACCCCATCACCGCCGCGGATATTCTCTCCAGCGGGCAGGACGCCTGGGACGCCTCACTCAACACCGTCAACGTGGGCAAGTACAACCTGGGCTGGGCTTCGATTGGCATCTGCACGCACGCCTTCTACGAGGCCATCAACCATGCGGCCAACCGTTTCCTCTACGGCCGCGCGGTAACCGACTTCGGGCACGTGCAGCAGATGTTCACCGACGCCTACGCACGGCTGGTCGCCATGAAACTGTTTGCCCTGCGTGCGGCCGACTATCTCCGCTCCGCCTCCGTCAGCGACCGGCGCTACCTCCTGTACAACCCGATGGTCAAGATGAAGGTGACGACGCAGGGCGAGGAGGTGGTCAACCTGCTGTGGGATGTGATCGCGGCCAAAGGGTTCGAACGCAGCACCTATTTCGAGATGGCCGCGCGTGACATTCGCGCCCTGCCCAAGCTGGAAGGAACGGTGCATGTCAATATCGCGCTCATCATCAAGTTCATGCCGAACTACTTCTTCAACCCCGCGTCTTACCCCGACGTACCGCGGCGTGATGACGCCGCGCACGACGATTTCCTCTTCCATCAAGGCCCGGCGCGTGGGCTGGGCAAGATTCGTTTCCACGACTACAACCTGGTCTTCAACCGCTTTGACCTGCCCAACGTCAACGTTTTCAAGGAGCAGGTGGCCGTCTTCAAGGAGTTCTTGGCCCGCGCCACGCCCAGCGATGCGCAGGCGCTCGACACCGATTTCCTGCTGGCCCTGGGCGAGTTGTTCGCCCAGGTGGTCTACGCGCAGTTGATTCTGGAGAACGCCGAGATCTATCCTATGCACGCCGACCTGGTGGAGCAGATCTTCGACTTCATGGTGCGCGATGTCAGCCGCTATGCCTTGCAGCTCTACAGCAAAGCGAGCAGCACCGCGCGGCAGATGGAAATGGCTCTGCGCATGGTGCGCAAGCCCGTCTTTGATGAGGCGCGCTATCGCCGCGTCTGGGCCGAGGTGGTCGGGTACAACGGCGCATACGAGATGCAGCCGTAGTAATGAAAACCAGACCCGCCTCCGCAGTCCAGCCAGCCGATGCAGGCCGACGACCGGCAGCCTCCGCAGGGAGGCTGCGTACTCGTTGCAGCGACATCGATCGCCCGGTGGCATATTGGCGTTACAGGCGTTGTCGGCTATAATGGGCATTGTTCCGTCACGCCGTTACGTCTCCGTTTGTGTCCTGCTCTGTTTTTCGTAGGTTCGACATGAGAAAGGAATGAAACCATGCTAAATCGTGCAAGTCGTGTATGGGCGATTTTACTCGTCCTTGCGCTCTGTCTGAGCGTGCTGGCCCTGGGCGCTTCGGCCGCCGGCGGCCCCAAGTCCGATGCCGGTACCGGCGCCCAATTGCCGCAGCGCACCGAGGCCGCCCCGCAGGCGCCCCTGGCTGACTTCAGTGAAGGCTTCGAGGATATCACCCTGCTCCCGGGCCTGGGCTGGGCAAGCCAGAACAACAGCAGCCCCCTGGGTTCCACCGGTTGGTTCCAGGGCAATGACACCGTCTTTCCGGCCCAGGCGGGCAGCACCACCTCCTACCTCGGCGCCAACTACAACAACACCAGCGGCACGGGCACCATCAGCAACTGGATGATGACTCCGGCCGTCACCCTGTCGGCGGGCGACACCTTCCGCTTCTGGACCAGCACCGCCGCCGGCAGCATCTGGCCTGATCGGCTGGAACTGCGCATGAGCCTCAACGGCGCCAGCACCAATGTCGGCGCCACTGCCACCAGTGTGGGCGACTTTACCACCGTCCTCGCGGAGGTCAACCCGACCCTGGCAGCCGGCGGTTATCCTGAAGTGTGGACCGAATACGTGGTTACGCTGACTGCCGCGCAGGTGCCTGCGCCGACCCTGGGCCGCTTCGCGTTCCGCTACTTCGTCACCGACGGCGGCCCGAGCGGCGCCAACTCCAACTACATCGGTATTGACACCGTCTCCTACACGGCCGCGGCACCCACCGCCGTGACCCTGTCCACCCTGGATGCTCAAGCCAACACCACGCTGCTGCCGCTCGCCGCGCTGGCGCTGCTGGTTACCGGGGCCGCCCTGGTTCTGCGCCGCCGCATCGCCTGACGGCTGATCGTGTGACGTAACTGCGTAGATGTGCGGGTTCGCCGAGCAGATGAGACACAAACCCTGCTCGCCGCAGCGAATCAAGTCGAGGCGTTGGACGCCAATCGGCGTATGCCTGCGGCGGGCAAACAAACAAAGGGTCAGGAGTGTCAACTCCTGGCCCTTTATTGTTGATCGTCACACGGGTCCGCTCAGCCGATCTGACGCTGCGCCTCGACCACATTGGGCAGGCGCTCGATGCGGGTCAACAGACGGCTCAACTGCACGGTGCTGCTAATGTCCAGGGTAGCGGTGACAACAGCCGAGTTGTCCTTCAGCCCGGTGCGCGCCTGCGCCTCGCGCATGTTGATCTTTTCATCCGCCACCAGGCTGGCAATGTCACGCAAGAGGCCGCTGCGGTCAAAGGCTTTGACCAGAATGCTGACCGGGTAGGTGCGCTGTTCGCCGCCCCATTCCACATAGATGAGGCGCTCATGTTCCTTAGTGGAGAGGATGTTGGGGCAGTCGCGGCGATGGATGGACACCCCGCGCCCGCGGGTGACATAACCGACAATACTCTCGCCGGGGAGTGGCTTACAACACTGGGCATGGTGCGTCAACAGGCCCTCGACGCCGGAGACGCTGACGCCCTCCAACTCGCTGGATCGCTTGCCGATCACGGTTTCCGGGGGGATCAGCATGGCCGGATCTTTGTGGCGCTCATCCTCCATGATACGGCTGGCGATCTGCTGCGGGTTGATATCGCCGGCGCCGATGGCGCAGAAGAAATCATCCACCTTGTCGTAGCCGAACTGTTTGGCCAGGCTCTCATAGCTGGCCGGCTGCACGCTGAGGCGCCGCAATTCCTTTTCGAGTAAATTGCGACCCTCGGTGATATTCTCCTGGCGATCCTGCTTACGGAACCACTGCCGAATCTTGCTGCGTGCCCGCTGCGTGCGCACATAATTCAGGTGCGGATTGAGCCAATCACGACTGGGACCGCCGCGTTTAGTGGTGATGATCTCAACCTGGTCGCCTTGTGCGAGTTTGCTGTCCAGTGCCAGCATCTTGCCGTTGACGCGTGCACCGCGGCAGCGATGACCGATTTCGGTATGCACCTCGTAGGCAAAATCAATCGGTGTGGCCCCGGCCGGCAAGTCAATGATGTCACCGCGTGGGGTAAAGGTGTAGACACGATCCTGAAAGATGTCTGTCTTCAGCGCATCCACGAACTCTTGCGCCTCGCCGACCTCCTGACGCCACTCCATCAACTGCCGCAGCCAGGCGATCTTGTTCTCGAAATCCACATCGCGGCGTGTGGGCTGCTCTTTGTAGCGCCAGTGCGCCGCGATGCCATATTCGGCCGTGTGCTGCATGTCGCCGGTGCGAATCTGCACCTCGAGCGGGCGGCCGCCGGGACCCACGACGGCCGTGTGCAGCGACCGGTACTGATTCTCTTTCGGCGTGGCGATGTAGTCGTCGAACTCGCCGGGGATGGGGCGCCACAGGCTGTGTACAATCCCCAGCGCCGCGTAGCAGTCACGCAATTCGTCCAGAACCACACGTACGCCCTGGGCATCGTAGATCTGATCGAAGTCCACATCCTTGCGCTTCATCTTGCGCCAGATACTGTAGATGTGTTTGGGGCGTCCATAGATATGCGCCTTGATGCCCATCTGGCGCATTTCTTGCTCCAACGTGTTGACCACCAGGCCAATGGAGCGTTCGCGTTCCACGCGCCGTTGATCAATGGCCTGTGCAATGGCCTTGTAGGTGGCCGGTTCCAGGTGGCGGAAAGCCTGATCTTCCAGTTCCCACTTGATCTGCCAGATGCCGAGACGGTTGGCGAGAGGTGCAAAAATTTCGAGCGTTTCACGGGCGATGCGTCTGCGCTTGTGTTCGGGCAGGGCGCCCAGCGTGCGCATGTTATGCAGGCGGTCAGCCAGTTTGATGAGCACCACGCGAATGTCATCCACCATGGCCAGGAACATCTTGCGCAACGATTCGGCCTTGTGTCGGCCATGCGCTCATGGGTGCGCCGCAACTCGTTGATTTTGTCGAGTTTGGTCACGCCATCTACCAGCTTGGCGACCTCTGGTCCGAAGTCGCGCTGCATCATTTCGATGGTGTACGGTGTGTCTTCAACCACATCGTGCAGGAGTGCCGCGGCCAGGGTGGCCGCGTCGAGGTTGATCTCGGCCAGAATGCCGGCGACGGCCAGGGGGTGGTACATGTATGACTCACCGGAGGCGCGTAGTTGACCCTCGTGTGAATGATCGGCTACGTGGTAGGCGCGCTCGATCAGATCACGATCCTGGGGAGCCATGCTCTTGGGCAGCATGGCCAGAAGCCCATCAAGGGTTGTTGGCGAAGGTTGGTTGTTATCGCTGACTGTCATGGTAACACCTCACTTAACCCTTCCCATTCTACTACAGGCAGCCATAAATGGAAAACTTGTGCATGCGAGCTCAGGCTCACAGCGCGCCGCGCGGCAAATGGCAGCAAAACGCCATTTGCGATATAATCAGACCCTACCCGAAACACACTGAGGCATCGGAATGGCGCCAGACGTTGCGCAATTTCTGTTAGGCATAAACTATTTCCCGCGGTGCAAAGGTATCAAACTGTGGCAGGCGTTCGATCGCGGCGAAGTGCGCGACGAACTGGCACAGATTGCTGCCTGGGGGCTGGACGCGGTGCGCATCTTCCTGACCTGGCAAGATTTTCAGCCAGGTGAAGCGCACATCAACCACCGCGCGTTGGATTCCCTGGACGCACTGTTGACCGCGGCCGCAGATCAACATCTGTTTGTGTTGCCCACCCTGTTCAGTGGCCCGGTGGATGGCGCCTTCTTCTTCCCCGATTGGTGCCTTGATCCGCGGCCGGTGCAGCCGGCGGTGCGCTTCATCAGTCATGATCGTGAGGTTCGCCAGGGGGCGCTGCGCCCTATCTTCACCGACGCGCGCTGGCGGCAAGCGCAGATGCGTCTGGTGGATGAACTCGTTGGTTTCTTTGGCAACCATCCGGCCGTGTGGGGCTGGGACCTGGGCGCCTGGGCGGAGCAGCTCCCGCTTGATCTCAGCCGTGGCGCCTGGGAGGATTGGGTCGGCCAGGTCGCTGAGCGCATCGGCGAACTGTCACCGGGCCGTGTACGCACCTGGGGCCTGGGACAGCGCGCGGTAACTCGTCGCTTTCCCTTGCCGCTGACCGCCCTGGCTGCGCTGCTCGACCAAGTGGCGGTGTCGGTCTTTACGTTTACCGACCCGCGTGATCCCCTTGATCTGTTGCCGGCCCGTTTTGCCTGTGATCTCATGCGCACCCTCGGCGTGCCTGCGCCGCTCATTCACGCCATTGGCCTGCCCACCGTGGCCCCTGGCCTCCCTGGCGTCGTGCAACCCGATCGCGTGTGGCGCTGGCCGCGCTGGATCTACCTCGCCAGCGAGGAGGAGCAAAGCGCCTACATCGCCGAAGCTCTGCGCCTCGCCTTCAGGCAGGGAGTGGCGGGCGTTTTCCTCTGGTGCTATGCCGATTACGCGCCGGCGCTGCACAGTGAGCCTCCCTATGATCTGGCCCAGTGGACGCGTACCTGCGGCCTGTTGCGCGCAGATGGCAGCGAAAAGCCGGCCCTGGCCGCGCTGCGGCAGTTTGTGGACCAACGGGCCGCGCAGACGCTGGGACCGCATGGCGCAGAGAGCCGCATGCTCAACCTGGACCTCGAACGCTATGCCCGCGACCCCAAGCGCGAGTTTACGCGTCTTTTGCAGATGGTTCGTTACGGCGAGCTTTGAACGGCTGCCGAGCGACCGCACGGGCAGCTACGATTTCGAAGCCCAACGGCGCAAGCCGCGGCGCCGAAACCAGCATGACGCTGGAAAGGATGAGATGGAGATGCCACGGGAGATACCACACGGGAGATACCACACGGGAGATATCTAATGGAACTAATCAATCTGCGGGTGAGCGCAGCGACGACGGACAGCGAGAAGATGCAATTCATCAGGTTCCCCTGGCGCGTTTACAAGGGTGACCCCTATTGGGTGCCGCCCTTGATCGGTGATCGCAAGGCGATGTTCGACCCCAAGAAGAACCCATCTCTCGAACACATGGAGGTGGCGCTTTTTCTGGCCTCCGCGTTCATCAAGCGCGTCGATACGACTCTCACACCTGACATGCCGCTGGCATCCCTGCAAAGCGAAGTGGTCGGCACGATCGCGGCGATCATCAACCACCGCCACAACGAGTTTCATAACGAGCAGGTCGGCTTTTTCGGCTTTTTCGAATGCCTCAACGATCCCCAGGTGGCCACGGCGCTGTTGGACACAGCGTGTGAGTGGGTGGCCGGTCGCGGCATGACCGCCATTCGCGGGCCGATGAACCTCTCCACGAACGATGAATGTGGGCTATTGGTAGATGGTTTCGATTCGTCACCCATGGTCATGATGACCTACAACCCGCCGTTCTATCCGGTGTTGGTCGAGCAGGCCGGTTTTCACAAGGCGATGGACCTGTTCGCCTATTTCATGGATTTTGGCGAAGCGCGTGACCTGGGCCAGTTGCCCACCAAGCTGACGCGTGTGGCGGAAAAAGTGCGCAAGCGCGGCGAAATCCGTTTGCGGCCGATTGATATGAAGGATTTCGATCGTGAGGTGGGACGTTTCAAGGAGGTCTATAATCAGGCCTGGGAGAAAAATTGGGGCTTTGTGCCGATGACCGAGGCCGAGATGGACCACCTGGCGCAACAACTCAAGCAGGCCATAGATCCTGTCCTGATCTGGATTGCCGAGGTGGCGCAGGGGCCGGAGGCCGGACGCGTCATTGGCGTGGGCCTGACGGTGCCCGATGCCAACGTCGTACTCAAGCACATGAACGGCCGAGTCAACCCGCTGACGATTCTCAAGGCGCTGTACTACCAGCGTCGCATCAAAGCAGCGCGCGTGATCGCCCTGGGCGTCGTCGAAGAGTGGCGCGGGCGCGGGGTGGATGCCTTGCTCTATTACGAAACCGCGCGTGCCGCCCTGGCCAAGGGCTATCAGCGTGGCGAAGGCTCCTGGATTTTGGAGAGCAATGTCATGATGAATCGCGCCTTGCAGATGCTCGGTGGCCGTGTGTATAAGACCTACCGGGTCTACGAAAAGGCCCTGGTATAAGGACGCAGCAGGCGGGCGACTGCACGTCGAAGCCTGGCCTGCGCAGATTGTGGCTGCGGTTTTAGCCACGCAGCGCAAAGGAGAAGCGGTGCCTGGCATATTATGGCAAACGGATGACGATGGGAAGGCGCTGCTGACCGATGTGGCACGCGCCTGCGGCGCCGGCCGGGCGCAGCTTTGGTGCGAGGACGACTTGCTGGCGGACATCACTCTCGATGGCGCCGCAGTGACCTGGCGCGAGGCGCCCATCATGGTCGAGAATGAACCGTGGGGACGTTTGTGCCTGGCCTTCGCGGCGACCGTCGAGCCTGCGACCCTCGATGTGACCACGAATGCGGTCACGCGCCTGGCGGCACGGGTCATCGCGCTGGAGCGGACGGTGCAGCAGCAAAGGCAGCAGTGGGAACAGGCGCGCGCCGCCTCCTTCGACATGCTAACCATCAACGAAGAGGAGTTCGGCCGCATCATCCTGGACATCCACGATGGCCCGGTGCAAAACATGTTCGCGGCCCTCTCCCAGGTCAACCTGCTGCAAAGTCAACTGGCGCAACATGGCAGCGGCCTGACACTGGAAGACCACATGGAGCTGCAGAAGCGCCTGCCGCGGGTGTCGGGGCTGTTGGAAAGCTCATTGACGGAGATTCGTAACTTCATCGGCACCTTCCGTCCGCCTGAGTTTGCCCGCCGGCGTCTGCCGGCCGTCGTAGAAGGGCTGATTATCCAGCACGAGGAGTTGACCGGTAGCACGGTTGACCTGGAGGTTGAGGATTCGCTGCCGATGGTGCCGCTGCCAATCAAGATTGCGGTCTATCGGATTTTGCAGGAAGCCCTCTTCAACGCGCACAAGCACGCGGGCGTCAGCCGTCATTTCGTGCGCCTGAGTATGGACAACGGCAGCCTGTGCCTGACAGTGACCGACCTGGGGGCCGGCTTCGATGCGCAGGCCGCGCTCGCCGCCGAGGCAGAGGAAAAGGCCGGCCACCACATCGGCCTGCGTGGCATGCGCGATCGGGTCAAGATGGCGGGCGGCACATTCACCATTCACAGCTTCCCGGGTCAAGGCACGCGCATTCAGGTAAGGATTCCGCTCTATGAACACTAACAGCAACCTGACTCCTGACGAAAACGCAAAACTGCTGCCGATTCGCGTGGTCCTGGCAGACGACCATGAACTGGTGTTGAAGGGGCTGCGCGGCATCCTCAAACAGGAACCCGATATGGATGTGGTCGGCTCTGCCATGAATGGCCGTGATCTGCTCGCAGAGGTGCGTGCGCGGCGGCCTGATGTGGCGGTGATTGACATTCAACTGCCCGACATGACCGGGCTGGAGTGCCTGGCCCAGATTCGCCGCGAAAACCTGCCGACGAAGGTCCTGATTTTGACCGCGTTCAGCGACGGTGAATCGTTTCAGAGCGCCCTGGAACTGGAGGCCGATGGCATCGCTCTGAAGACTGAACCCCCCGCACAGACCGTGGCTGCGATCCGCCAGGTGTTCCACGGCCAGTTGGTGTTCCCGCGCGCAGCCCGCCGCTGGTTGGTCAGCCACGCTCAGCCCAAGGCGGAGCCTAACCCGCAGGTGCTTTCAGAGCGTGAGGAAGAGGTGTTGGCGTTGGTGTCACAAGGCATGACCAACGCGCAGATTGCTGATCGCCTGGTGTTGAGCGAAAACACGGTCAAGTTCCATCTGCAGAACATTTATCAGAAACTTGGCGTCAGCAATCGGACCGAAGCCGCTGCGATCTACTTTCAGCGACAGCGTAGCGAAATCAAGTAGGCGTCACAACCCCGCGAAAGGTATTAGAACCGTCCGTGCATATTCGTGCGGCCAATCTGGCCGATCTTTCCCGCTGTTTTCACATCAGCGGCGTGTTCGAAACCGATCACGTCTGGCAAGTGGATCAACGCGTCGAGGAAGACGTCATCACGGTCACGCTGCGCCTGGTCCGCTTGCCGCGTCCGCTCAAGGCCTCTTATCCCCCGTGGGGTGAGGGTTTGCTCGACCAATGGGAACGCGGGGATTGCGTGCTGGTGGCCGAAGACGAGCATGAAATCCTGGGCTACACGGTGATGAGCCTGCAGCCTGATCGCGAACTGGGCTGGGTGGATCACCTGGTCGTGGCAGCGCCCGCGCGGCGTCACGGTGTTGGCACTACCTTGCTGCGCGCCGCGCACGAATGGGGCGTGCAACGCGGGGTACGGCGGATCATGCTGGCGGTGCAGAGCAAGAACCACCCGGCGGTCTGTTTTTGTCGTAAACATGGCCTGGCCTTCTGTGGATTCAACGAACGTTATTTCGCAAACCTGGATATAGCTTTGTTTTTTGGCGGATTTCTGAGATAGATGTTGTGTTCGATTTAGATTGGACTCGGATTTTTGCGTTCGCCAACCTGATCTTGTCGTCGGCGACGGTCATTCTGGCGTTCGCGCTGTTGATCTATGTCCTGACGCATAACCTGCTGAGCGATGTCGGACGTTCGTTCGCCATGCTGCTGGCATGTGTCACGGTGGTGTATGCGGGTGACGTGGCCGTGGGGCGTGTCACCTCGGTGGCCGCAGCCGCGCCCTGGCTGCGCTTGCAGTGGTTTGGCATTGCCTTCATCCCGGCCGCATACCTGCATTTTTCCCATGCCCTCCTTTCCACCACCAATTGGCGCTCACGGCGGCGCTTCCTGACGGTGGTAGTCAGTTACGGCATCAGCGCTGTCCTGTGTGCCCTGGCGGTGTTCACCGATTTTCTGGTGTCAGATGGCATCATGCAGCTGCCGGTGACACACCTGGCGCCCGGGCCATTGTTCCCAGTCTACGTTCTCTTCTTTGCGGTGACGGCGCTCTTTGGCGCGCGCAACGTCTTCGAGGCGCGACGGCGCTGCCTGACGCCGGCCGCCCGGCACCGCCTGAACTACCTGAGCGTGGCCTTTGCCGCGCCGGGTATCGGCGTCTTTCCTTTCCTGGTGCTCATTTCTGCACCCACCTTCATCTCCGCGCCGGTTATCTTGTTGCTGTCCACCGTGGGCAACCTGGTGATCGGTTTCATGCTGGTGGTGCTCACCTACACCGTGGCCTATTTCGGGGTGCTGGCGCCTGACCGTGTGGTGCGCCAAAGCCTGATCTACTACCTGCTGCGCGGCCCCATTTTGGGCACTCTCATCGTGATGCTCATGCTGGCCATACCCGATACGCAACAACTGTGGGGCTTGCCACGTGAAATGGTCCTGGTGTCAACCGTTGTGGCGACCATTATTCTGTTGCAGGTGGCTATTCACCTGGCCAAGCCGTTGATTGATCGCCTGATCTACTGGCGTGACCGGGCCGAGGTCGCCTGGCTGGCTGAGATTGACCGTCATCTGCTCACCTCGACCGATCTGCGCCAGGTGCTGGAGAATGTGTTGGTGGCACTGTGCGAGACTCTGCGCATGCCGGCCGGCTTCGTGGCCGCGCTCCCCCCGGACGAGCACCCGCGCCTGGAGGCGGTGGTTGGCCCCTACGATGCCGCCGCCGCTTTTCTACAGAGCGATGAGTTTGCAGAAGCCGTGGCGGGGGGGGGCGCCGGTGGCAAGGGCGAGCGTGACGGTCAGCCGGCTCCCGCGTCCGATCTGCTCATCTGCGGTGGTACCTGGCTCTTTCCGCTGCGCGAACAAAACGGCGGCGATCTGGTCGGCTGGTTGGGTCTGGCCGTGGACAGCACACAGCCGCCGCGCGCCGGGATCGCGCCGGAGGAGCGTTTTCTGGTGCGTGCCCTCTTGCGGCAGGCGGCCAAGGCCCTGGAAGATCGCCAGGTACAGCAGGGGCTGTTCGCCGCACTGCGTCACATCATCCCCGAGATCGAGCGTATGCAGGCCTGGCGCAGCACGGTGCAGTACACCGGCGCCATCCCCCTGCCCGCCATGGATGATGGCAGCCTGGTGGCCCAACCAGACTTCGAGCGTTGGGTGCGCGAGGCGTTGACGCACCTTTGGGGTGGGCCGAAGCTGACCAACAGCCCGCTGCTCAAACTGCAGGTGGTGGCTGATTTGCTGACCGAAAATGACAACAACCCCAGCCGTGCCTTACGTAGCGCGCTCAAACGAGCCATCGAGTTGCAGCGCCCCGGCGGCGACCGGAAATTGACGGCGGCAGAATGGCTCTTGTACAATATCCTGGAAATGCGATTTGTACAGGGCGAGCGCGTGCGCGACATTGCGATGCGCCTGGCGTTGAGCGAGTCCGATTTGTACCGTAAACAGCGGGTGGCCATTACGGAGGTTGCCCGCACGCTGGCCGACATGGAAAAAGAGAAATTACAGCAGGAGTAGAGTTTATCAATGCGGCGTCAATATAGTAGTGTGCAGGCGAAGCCGGCAGGATCGAGCCATACAGGATCGAGCCATACAAACGCAGAAACCCCTCCGTGGGCTGAAGATGGTTATTGGGAGTCATTATTGGCCGAAGAGGAGTACGACGAGAAACCGCCTCTGGCGCCCCTGCTGCAGGAGGCACAACCCGTTTACGATGCGACTCCTGCGCCCCCGGAGGAGCCAGATTCACTGGCGGAGCTGCCGCCTGAGGAGCACGATTGGCGCCTGGCCGAGCAGGGCATGGCACAAAATCAGACCTACGAACTCATGGTAACGGCCTACAACCGCGGTGGCTTGCTCGTCAAACTCAATTCGCTCACCGGCTTCGTGCCATCTTCCCATCTGATTGGCCTGACTTTTGTCAACGACAACCGCCGGCTTTCGCTGGGCGTGCGCGTGGGGAAGCCCATTTGCATCCGCATCATCGAGTTGGATCGGGGACGCAATCGGTTGATTCTGTCCGAACGCGTCACCCAAGAGGAACAGAACCCCCCTGACGTGTTGAGCCAACTGCAGCCCAACGCCCGGTGCAACGGCACGGTCAGCAACCTGTGTCATTTTGGCGCCTTTGTGGACCTGGGCGGAGGCGTCGAAGGCTTGATTCACATCTCCGAGCTTTCCTGGGGGCGGGTAGGGCATCCGGCTGAAGTGTTGCAACTGGGGCAGCACATTGCCGTTTTTGTGATGGATGTGGACAAGGAGCAGCGCCGGGTGGGGCTGAGCCTCAAGCGCCTGACCCCTGATCCGTGGACCAGCGTGCAGGAGCGCTATCAGATCGGCCAACAGGTGCAGGGCATGGTGACCAACGTGGTCAGCTTTGGCGCCTTCGTGCGCCTGGAAGAGGGGCTGGAGGGCTTGATTCACATCTCTGAGTTGGCCGAAGGTAGTTTTTTGCATCCACGCAACGTGGTACAGGAGAACACCACCGTGACCGCACGTGTGCTCAGCATTGATCCGCACAACCGCCGGCTGGCGCTCAGTCTGCGCCGGCCGCAGGCTCGCACGTGAGTGCCAGCGTACACATCTAACCGCCTATGTCAAAGAAGCATGCACCGCTGCCGAATCGCCCTCCGCTGCAACCGCCGCCGGCGCCCGACTCGATGTCAAACGAGACGGTGGGCCTGGCTATTCTGGCCGCGGGCGCGCTGGCGCTGTTGAGTGTGATGCAGGCAACCTCCGGCGCGGCCCCTCTGCTGCGCCAGGTGCTGGGCTGGGGCGCGCTGCCGCTGAGCTTGGCTGTCGCGCTGGCTGGTCTGCTGCTCATCGTGCGCCGCTTCGTCACCGTCACCTGGCATTGGCCCCTCGTCGTGGGGGTCGAGCTGCTGCTGGTGGCCCTGCTGGCCTTGACCCATCTGTGGTGGGGCGGTGATGATCCACTGCGCCATGCGCAGGCCGGTCGCGGGGGCGGTTACCTGGGCTGGGCGCTGAGCAGTCTGCTGCATGACATCGTCGGCGATGGCGTCAGCGCCCTGTTGCTCATCGTCCTGGCCGCGGCGGGTGGCTATCTGATCCTGCGACCCATCTGGCAATCCTTGCTCTACCATTTGCTGCGCAGCCTGGATTGGCTGCGCGGTGAAGCGCCGCGCCTCGACCCCACGGCCGCCGTGTCGCCATCCTCTGCGCCTTTCACGCCAACCTGGGAGCAGAACCCGTTGCCTGTGCCGCCTGTCACCAGGCCGGCCGCGGTCAAAGCGCCCGCGCCCCGTGCGCAGATTCAGCCGGAAGCCCGCCCGCCCGCGCCGCCGGCCGCGGCAGAGGGGTCGGCCAAAGCCGGCGCGGCCCCGCGTTCAAGTGTACCTGCGCCGTCCGCGCCAACTGGGGCGACTCCCCCGGCCCGTACTTCCCGCAAACCAGGCCCCGCGCTCCAGCCTGTGCCCGCAACGGTCACGGTCAGCGCCGCCGGCGTTCATCCCTCCCAGTTGCCGCCGCTGACCCTGCTGGCCTCGGAGACCTCGCAGCGTTTCGGCGAGGCGACGGTGCGCGAGATGGCGAACACCATCGAGCGCACCCTGGCCGCGTTCAATGTGCCGGCCAAAGTAGTTAGCGTCAGTCGCGGCCCCACCGTCACCCAGTTCGGCGTCGAACCGGGGTTCATCGAGCGCAATGGTGAGCGTTACAAAGTGCGTGTCAGTAAGATCGAGCGCCTGAGCGACGACCTGGCCCTGGCGCTGGCCGCGTCTTCCATTCGCATCGAGGCGCCGGTGCCAGGACGGCCCTATGTGGGCATCGAAGTGCCCAATCCTCGCAGCACGCTGGTCACGCTGCGGGGCGTGTTGGAAAGCCCTGAATTTCAGAAGGTAGGCAGCACCCTGGCCGTGGCCCTGGGCAAGGATGTCAGCGGCGCCGCGGTGGCGGCCGATCTGACCCGGATGCCACACCTGCTGATTGCCGGCGCCACCGGCTCCGGTAAGTCGGTTTGCATCAACGCCATCATCACCAGCCTGCTGGTCAACAACACACCGAACACGGTCCGCTTTCTGATGGTAGACCCCAAGAGGGTGGAACTGCCGATCTACAACGGTATTCCGCACCTGTTAGCGCCGGTTGTCACCGACGTGGAGGATGCCGTCGCCATGCTGACGTGGGCCACGGTGCAGATGGATGATCGCTACCGCAAGTTTGCCGAGGCGGGCGCGCGCAACCTGGCGAGCTACAACGAAAAAGCGGCCAAGCGCTCAGACCTGACGCCGCTGCCCACCATCGTCATCATCATTGACGAACTGGCAGACCTGATGATGAGTGCGCCCGACGACGTGGAGCGCCACATCTGCCGCCTGGCGCAAATGGCACGCGCAACCGGCATCCACCTGGTGCTGGCCACCCAGCGGCCGAGCGTGGATGTGGTCACCGGTTTGATCAAGGCCAATTTTCCCGCACGTATCGCCTTTGCCGTCACCTCGCAGATTGACTCGCGCGTGATCCTGGATACCCCCGGCGCCGAAAAGCTGCTGGGCCGTGGCGACATGCTGCTGATGACGGCCGACAGCGCCAAACTGCGCCGCGTGCAGGGCTGTTACCTCAGCGAGCGCGAGATCGAGCGCATCGTGGCCTTCTGGCACAGGCAGGCGCCGCCCGGCGATCATGCCGCGCCGCGACCCTGGGCCGGCCTGATGGCACAGCAGGAGGATGACAACGAACTGCACGACGCACTCGCGGCCGTGCAGGGTCGTAAGCGCGTCTCCGCCTCGCTGCTGCAGCGCCAACTGCACATCGGCTACCCCCGCGCCGCCCGCCTGATCGAACTGCTCGAAGCCAAAGGCTACGTGGGGCCGGATGAGGGCGGCGGACGCTCGCGCCTGGTGCTGCTGGGCGGGGAATCTGAAGAAGGGGACACGGAGAATCAAGCGGAGGCATGACCATGACGCCATCTGTGTTTCACCTGGAGCCATTTCAGGCCGACATGCTCAGGCCGGCCGGCGATCTCCTGGCGCTGCGTCAGCAGTTCCTGCGCGCGACGCGGCCTGAACTGCCCGCCCGTTTCGAGGATCCGGTGCAGGCAGCCCTGGCCGTCACCGAAGCCTGGCAACGCCCCCACGCCGCGGGCGTGGCTGCGTTCGACCACGACCGCCTGGTTGGCTATCTGATCGGCGACATGGTTTTCGATCAGATCTGGGGGCGCGCCGGTTGGGTGCGCCTGGCCGGTTGCGCCCTGGCGCCAGGCCAAGCGCCCGAACTGATCGGTGACCTCTATCAGATGCTCGGCGCCCAATGGGTGGCCTATGGCTGCTTCCACCATGTTGCGCTCATGCCGGCTGCGACTCCGGACCTGATTGGCGCCTGGTTCGATCTCAGCTTTGGCATCCAGCAGGTACACGCGCTGGCGTCGCTCGTCAGCCTGACTCTCCCAACCGTTACGCGCCCGCCAACGTTGGAGATTCGCCAGGCCGGGCCGGCCGACCGCGCCGCGGTGGCTGGGATGTATCGGGTCATTCGCGATCACCTAACGGCCGCGCCCGTGTGGGGCATTGCCCTGCCAGAGGACGAAGAAGAGATACGCGGCGGTTGGGCCGGCATGGTGGACGATGCCGGGATGACCGTTTGGCTGGCCCTGGAGCATGAACAGGCGCTGAGCATGGCCGCGTACGAACGTCTCGATCCGGCAGAGGTCAATTTGTTGGCGCCCGAAAGGTGTACCGAGTTAGTCGTGGCCGCCACCGTGGCCGCGGCCCGCGGGCGCGGCATCGGCAGCGCGCTCACCCATCACGGCCTGACGCACGCGCAGCAAGCCGGCTTCACCACCTGCCTCACCGACTGGCGCAGCACCAATCTCCTGGCCGCCCGTTTCTGGCCGCGCTGGGGATTCCGCCCCGTGGCCTACCGCCTGGCACGCCAAATTGACCCGCGCATCGCCTGGGCCAACGCCTCACGGCCAACCGGGTGAGTTGAACGAACTGTCACCTTGCAAGCCGCCTCTATTCATTCGATTTTCATCTTCTCCTGCTATCCTTCAGATTGCTTGTGTTTTATGTCCTTGAAGGAGGGCAGATTCAAATGAAGATCACCCAACATTTTCACCTTTCGCTCCACCCGTTACGTCGTGCTCGCCAGGCTTGGCTTGGCCTGTTCATCTTACTTTGCGTCCTCGGCGCCACCCTGCCCGCAGCCGGCAGCCCGGCGACGCCTGAGCCAACCCCGCCTGTCGGTCAGGCGAGCGGCCCCGTTGAGACTGGGCCGGACGCGCCCGTGCCGCCGGTGACGCGACCCGGCATCTATGTCGTGGCCGAAACCGGTAACATGGACCCCACTTACTACCACCTGACCGGCAGCCTGCGCACCTTCAACTGGGCGGAGCTGCACACCGGCCCCAACCAGTTCAACTGGGGCGCGCTCGATCAGTACCTGGCAACCATCGCATCGTATGGCAAAGCGGCCGCGATCGGCATCACCACCTACAATGGCCGCTGCTGCGGCGGCATCAGCGCCATGCCATCGTTCCTCTACACCCTCGCGCCCAACAGCGTCCTCGATGCCGGCGCGTGCAGCAGCGCGCAATACCCGCTGGGCGGCTGCGTCAACGGCCGCTGGCTCCTGCCCCGCTACTGGGACGCCGACTACCTCAACACCTACGATCAGTTCATCCAGGCCCTGGGTAATCGCTACAAGAACGACCCGCGCCTGGAATGGGTGGCCCTGGGGTTTGGCACCTTTGGCGAAAACCACGCCGCGCAGGGCAGCGACGTGGATGTGCTGGTCAACGCCGGCCTCAACGTGGATTTGTGGATCAGCACCATGCAGAGCGTCGTGGATCGCTACTCCGCCGCCTTCCGCACCGGCGGCAGCCTGCAAAAAATGCTGATGATCCAGATTGCTTCGGTGACGTTCCAGGATCGCGAGCGCTGGCTGCTGGCAGCCTACGCGGCCGAGCGCGGCATAGGCCTTTCCTTCAACGGCCTGACCCCCGATTTCAACAACGCTATCCAGGGCGTGGACCGCTGCAACAACACGGTCGAATGCGGCATGTATGATCCCATCTTCTACCACAACCGCAGCGTGCCCATCGCCTTCGAGACCTACGATTACATGCTGTGCGACACCTCCAGCGTCTACTGGGGCATGCTCAGCGGCCTGGACAAGAAGGTTGACTTCCTGCGCCTGAACTATGACCTCTTCTACGATCCGGTGACGCACCAGGATCGCACCGAGAACCTGGCAATCTTTGATTGGACCGCGCGCTACGTGGGCAAGACCCTGGCGAACACGCCCAGCGTGTGGGTCGCCATGCGCGAGCACCGCACCCCCACCACCTACTGTTACGCGCAGCCGGAGACCGTGTCCTATTACCCGCAGATCGGCAACTACAGCTACTACCTGATTCAGGATGACAACGTCGCCGGCGGCCGCAGCGTGCCGGAGACTAACGACAGCGGCGTCAGCGGCCTGGGCTGCAGTGGCCGCTGGTGCTTGAGCGGATCGCCCTATTTTGCCAATCCCTACAGCGCCAGCGTACCGGCCGGCAGGGAGGGCTGGGTCGTGCGTCGCACCGATCAGGCCACCGGTAACCCCAACATGTGGTTCAAGGTAGATGACGGCTACATCGCCGGCGGCAGCAACCAGGTTGCCATTACCGTTTGGTACGCGGATGTGGGCACCGACCGCTGGGCGCTGCGTTATGACAGCCCGGCCGGCGAACAGGTCGCAACGCCCGACGGCAGCGCCAACCCGTGGGTGCAGAAGGCCGGCAGCAACACCTGGAAGACCGCCACCTTCCACATCAACAACGCCCGCTTTGCCAACAGCCTCACCGGCGGCAGTGACTTCCGCCTGGACTCGCTCAGCGATGGCAATGAGTGGGTTCACATGGTTGACGTGGCGCGCCAGGGCGGAACCTCGCCCACCAGCACGCCCACCCACACGCCGGGCGCAGCCACCGCCACCCCCCACCAGTGCGCCGGGCACCGCCACGCCCACGCGCACACCGCAGGCCACCAACACCCCAACCATCACCCCTACGGCCACCGAGCCGCCGCCCAACCAGGGCCAGTGGACCGTGCAATGGCACGGCGGCGATGACCTGAACAGTATTGATTTCATCAACAGCCAGACTGGCTGGGCCGTGGGCAAGGGCGGCCATTTGATGCGCACCAGCAACGGCGGCCAGACCTGGGCCTATCGCCAGGCGTCGCCAGCGGTAGACCTGGAAGCCGTGGACTTCCTCGACGCCAACAATGGCTGGGTTGCCGGCGCGGAGGGCCGCATCTGGCGCTCCAGCGATGGCGGCGCCACCTGGGTTAGCCAGGGCACACCGACCGTCAACCGCCTGACCGACATCCAGTTACTGGATGCCATGACAGGCTGGGCCGTCGGCCGCGGCGGCACGATTCTACGCACCAGCAACGGCGGGCAGACCTGGTCGCCTCAGACCAGCAACACGACGCTGGACCTCTACAGCCTCTTTGCCGCAGATGCCGATCATGCCTGGGCCGTCGGCAACCTGGGTACCATCGTGGCCACCAGTAACGGCGGCCAGACCTGGGCAGGACAAGCCAGCGGCAGCCCGCAATGGCTGTGGGACGTGGCCTTCACCAGCCTGCAAAATGGCTGGGCCGTGGGCGAGGCCGGCACCCTGCTGCGCACCACCAACGGCGGCGCCAGTTGGAACGGTCAGTACATCAACGAATCGCGCTCACTGCAAGCTATTGTCTTTGCTTCAGCACAACATGGCTGGCTGGCCGGTGGTCTGGGCACCTCCTGGTTCACCACCGACGGCGGTAACACCTGGACCTGGTCGCCGAATCCGCAAGGCAAGAGCGTCACCAGCCTGGTCGCGTTGTCAGACAGCGAGCTGTGGGCAGCCGGGCCAGGCCAGACCGTGTTACATAAACTCGGCTCAAGCCCCTTCGCGGTCGCGGCGCCCCTGGCAGTGACAGAGTTGAAGGGCGTTGACGCGGTGGATGCCAATACCGCCTATGTGGTCGGCGATGACGCGCAAATCCTCAAGACAACCGATGGCGGTGAAAGCTGGCGCCAGTTGAGCAGCCCCGCCGAAAATCCTGGCGCCGGTCTCGATCCAGCCTGGCTGCGGGGAGTCAAGTTTCCGCTGGATGCCAACAACGGCTGGGTAGCCGGCCGTTACGGGGTGATTCTCCACACCACCGATGGCGGCAGTAGTTGGACACGCCAATATGTCTATGACGGCCAGGGTAATCAGCACACTGGCTTCCTGTGGTTCGTTCAAGGCTACGACAATGCCCATGTCATCACCGCGGGCAAGGAAGGATTTGTCTTTCGCACGAGCGACGCCGGCAATTCCTGGGCCTTCTCGTCCGCCAACATGTCGGTCAATATCCGCGACCTCAGCTTTGGCTCAGCAAACGCCGTCTATGGCGTCACGCTCTATGACTCCTTCGTCACCAGCGATAATGGAGGCGCAACCTGGATTCGCCGTTACCCAGGCAGCGGCGGCGACCTCTTCGGCGTAGATTTCAAGAATGTCTACCTCGGCTGGATCTCGGGTCAATCCGGTCGCATTATGCGCACCACCGACGCCGGCGACAGTTGGACCACACAATCCAGCGGCACCAATGCTGACCTCAACCATATTCGCTTCGTGGATACGCAGGTGGGCTGGGCCATCGGCAACGGCGGTGTCATTCGCTGGACAGTGAATGCGGGCAATACCTGGACTCCGCAGAGCAGCCCGGTGCTCGACAACCTGTTGTGGCTCGACATGGTCAACGCCTATGACGGTTGGGCCGTGGGCGCCAACGGCACCATCCTCAAGTATCACGCCGTCTATGTGCCGCCGCCGCCGACCGCGACGCCAACGCCGACCCACACGCCGACGAACACCCCCACGCCGACCAGTTCACCCACGCCCACGGTGACGCCCACCTTCACGCCATCGCCCGCGCCCGATGAGGGCACCGTGGCCGGGCATGTCTTCGTGGACAGCAACGGTGACAACGTCTACCAGCCGGGCGAAACCACCCTGGCCGGCGCGACCATCACCCTGATCTTCAACAGCACGCCGATTGACAGCGTCGTCACCGGCGCCAATGGCGCGTTCGCGTTCTATCACCTGGGCAGCGGCAACACGGTGACGCTGCAAGAGACCGATCCGGCCGGCTTCACCTCGCCGCCCGGCAGCAACACGCGTGTCATCACCGTCCAGGGCGGCACGGTGCAGACGATTGACTTCCCCGACACGCCGATTGCCACTGCCACGCCGACACCGACGATCACCCCCACACCGTCACGCACCCCCACGCCCACCGCCACCCCAACCGGTACGCCGGTGGTGGGTCGCGTGCATGGCCTGGTGTTCAACGACCTCGATGGTAATGGCCTGCCCACGGCCGGCGAGCCGGGGCTGATTGGCGTCAGCATCTTGCTCTACCAGGGCAACAACATCGTCGGCGCAACCACCACCGCGGGCGACGGCAGCTACCACTTCGACAGCCTGCTGCCCGGTCAGTACCGCCTGGAGGAGACCGACCTGCCTGGCTTCACCTCCACCACCTCCAACACCATCGTGCTCTTTGTCGCGGCCGGCACAGACCTGGAGGCGAACTTTGGCGATCGCTTCAACCCGACGGCCACCCCCACCCTGACGCCTACCTCAACCCAGACGCCGACGGCCACGCGTACCCCGACCGCCACCCTGACGCCCACGGCGACCGCGACGCGCACGGCGACCCTGACGCCGACGGCCACGCCCACGGCCACGCCGCCCACCGGTGCGGTCAGCGGCCTGGTCTGGAACGACCTCGACGGCAACATCGTGCCTGACAACGGCGAGCCGGCCCTGGGCGGCGTCCTCATCACGCTCAAGACGTTCAGCAATCAATTCGTGGGCAGCACCAACACCGCCGCGGACGGCCGCTTCCGCTTCGCCAACCTGACGCCAGGCCAGTATCGCCTGGAAGAGACCGACCCGACCGGCTACATCTCGCCACCGGGCAGTCCCAACCTGGTGCTGTTCCAGGTCGCGGCCGGTCAGGAGATTGCGATCAACTTTGCGGATAATGCCGTGCCCACGCCGACGCCCACCCTGACCCCCACGCCGACCGCCACGCCCAACACCGGTCGCATCTACGGCCGCGTCTGGCACGACCTGAATCACAACGGCGTACCCGAAGCGGGCGAGCCGGGCCTGGTCGGCATCACCATCCGGCTGCATCAGGACCTGTTTGGGGACGCCAAACTACAGCCCGACGACATCGTACTCGCGACAATTACCACCGGCGCAGACGGCGCCTTCAGCTTCGACCAGCTTCTCCCCGGCCCCTACATCGTGGAACAGGTGGACTGGCCGCAGAACATCTCCATCACCGCCAACCTGGTGCCCGTCGTCGTCATCCCCCGCACCGAATTCCCCGTCTTCTTCGGCGACATCATCGTGGGCCGCCAGTACCTGCCGCAAGGATACACCACTTGAACGAACGACCCAAACTTCCCCTCCTTCTGACCAGCGGGGTCATCGCGATCATCGC
This sequence comes from Candidatus Amarolinea dominans, assembly GCA_016719785.1. NCBI lineage: Bacteria > Bacillati > Chloroflexota > Caldilineae > Caldilineales > Candidatus Amarolineaceae > Candidatus Amarolinea > Candidatus Amarolinea dominans. The sequence goes on along the minus strand of JADJYJ010000018.1, from coordinate 8,499 downwards.
CATTATCGTCGCGGTGACCCTGGGGTTGTTTTGGGCGCCTGACAGCCAGGCCACGGCGCGCTTGATGGCGCCGCGGCCGCCGGCGGGCGTCATCACCGGCTTGGTCTGGCATGACCTCGACCTGGACGCGTTCCCCGACGCCGGTGAGCCGCCCCTGCCCGGCGTCGCCATCACCCTCAAGGATGCGAACCAGGTTTACCTGACCAGCACAGCCAGCGCAGCCGACGGCGACTATCGCTTCGAGGGCCTGGCCGCCGGCGTCTATTGGGTGATCGAGAGCGACCCGCCCGGCTTTCTCTCCACCACCGAAAACAACGTGCGCGTGCAGTTGATCGGCAGCCAGGGCGCGGAAGTCAATTTCGGCGATGTCCTGGCCGTGACCGACACCCCAACCCCTGTCATCGCGCCGGTCAATGTGGAGTTGGCGATCAGCGCCAGCGGCGATGATACGGCCGTGCGCAGCGATCTGACCATCAACCAGGTAACAGCGCCTGCGCTGCGCCTGGGCCGCGACGGTGACACCAGCTTCACCGGCGGCTTTCGTTTCGCTGGCGTCACCCTGCCCGCCGGCGCGCAGGTGCTCGACGCCCGCCTGCGCCTGCACCCGAACGACGTGACCAGCGGTGGTCTGCCCGTTCAACTGGTGGTGTATGGCGAAGCCAGCGATGCCGCCCTGGATTTTCAGGCCGCCAACCCGCTGGCGCCCACCCGGCCCCGCACCCAGGCCGCGGCTGATTGGCCCATCCCCAACTGGCCCGCGGGCTGGATCGAGTCGCCGAACCTGGCCGGGCCGCTGCAAGAGATCATTGACCGCCCCGGATGGACGCCGGGCGCCGCGCTGGCCCTTTTCGTCTTCAGCCTCGGCAGCAATAGTGGCTACCTGGACGTTGACGCCTGGGACGGCAACGGCGCGCTGGCCGCGCAGCTCGACATTACCTTCCGCCCGCCGCCGGGCTGGACAACCGCCACCCCCACGCCCACCGTCACCCGCACGCCCACCGTCACCCCGACGTCCACCGCCAGCCCGACGCCCACGGTCACCCCGACCGCCACGGCCACCCCCACGACAAGCGTAACCGTCACGCCAACACTCGCTTTGACCAAAACACCGACGCCGACCCCCACCACACCGCCCGCGCAGCGCTGGTATCTCCCCTTCGTCAAACGTTGATCTCCGGTCTCCGGTCTCCGGTCTCCGGTCTCCGGTCTCCGGTCTCCGGTCTCCAATCTATTGACGCCAACGAATCTCACTGGTACAATGGCCGCCATGCTCGATCACCATGATGTTTACCTGACAAGCGCAGCCGAGTACGACGAACTGGTCTCGGCCGAAGACCACGAACAGCATATTCTGCCCGCGCTCAACGCCATCCGCCCCCTGGCCGGGCTGGATGTCGTGGAATTGGGCGCGGGCAGCGGTCGGCTGACCTGCCTGCTGGCGTCGCTCGTGCGTTCCATCCAGGCCTTCGACCTGTCGCCGGCCATGCTGGCCGTCGCGCAACGCAAACTGCTGGCGGGCGGCTGGAACAACTGGCGCCTGCAGGAGGCCGATCACCGGCAGCTTCCCCTGGCCGACGGCGTGGCCGATGTGGCCCTTTCAGGCTGGAGCATCTGCTACACCGTCACCTGGTACCAGGAAAACGAGGCCTGGCGCGCCGAGTTGGGCAAGGCGCTGGCCGAAATGCGCCGTGTGCTGCGCCCTGGCGGCGTCATCATCCTGCTCGAAACCCAGGGCACCGGGCAAACCACGCCGCTGGCCCCGCCTCACCTGGCCGATTACTACACCTACCTGGACGCGGCCGGCTTCGCTTCCACCTGGATTCGCACCGACTACCGTTTTGCCTCGCAGGCAGAAGCAGCCAGACTCGTCCGCTTCTTCTTTGGCGACGACATGCTCGCCCATCTCGGCCCCCAACCCGAACCGATCCTGCCCGAATGCACCGGCATCTGGTGGCAAACCTGATTGCCTCACACCAGGGCGCCAAGACACAAAGATTTTCTGCGTGGCCCCGTGCCCAAACGACCAATCTAATGATAAAACGCGAACAGACACAACGCCAACCTACCTCGAACGCCTGCCGGCGAGCGATTGAAATCGCGCCTGATGGGCGTGCCGCCGGGCGTCCACCTGCGTGGACGCGATGCCGGTCGGCGCAGGCCGACCTTGCGGAGGCACGCCCCTTCGGCCCGAATTCATTCGGCGGCTGGGCGATTGAAATCGCGCCTGATGGGCGTGCCGCCGGGCGTCCACCTGCGTGGACGCGATGCCGGTCGGCGCAGGCCGACCTTGCGGAGGCACGCCCCTTCGGCCCGAATTCATTCGGCGGCTGGGCCTGGCTGCTGGCCTTTCTTGTCAGCGGCGCCTTGCTGTTTTTTGTGCGAAATCCTGCTGCGGGCGCTCATCCGATCGCCGCGGCCAACCCAGGCCCTGGGCAGCCGGCAGCCGTCGTGCAGTCCAGCCAGCTCAACACCTGCCTGGCCGTGGATGCCGCCATCCATGAGGCGGAGGCCACCGTGCTGCTGGCCTTTTCCGGCACGCCCAGCAGCGCCAGCCTCAAGCTCGACATCAACAATGCGCGGCCCGGCCACAGCATCTACCTCAACGACAGCAGGATCGGCGCCATTCCCGACTGGACGACCGGCGCCGGCTACTGCTCACGCACCGGCATCACCACCACCCTGCCGATTGCCAACCTGGCCCTGGTGCGCAACGGCCTCAACACCATCCGCATCGTCAACGACGCGGACCCCAACGACAGCTACAGCATCGCCAGCGGCATCCTGGAGATCAGCGGCGACGTGAGCGGCGCCACCTATCAGGATTTCGTCTACGCCAGCAGCTATCCCGCCTATCCCAGCTATCCGCGCGCCATTGCCCAAATTCCCTCCAACTACGATGGCGCGCCGCGGCCGCTCATCATCGGCGTGCATGGCTACGGCAACGAGCTGAGCCTGCGCTGGCAGCCGATCTACGCCTACGGCGCGGAGGCTAACCGCCGCGGCTGGCTGCTCGCCTCGCCTGAAATGCACGGCGAAAACCCCGACTCCGGCGGCGGGCATTCCCTGGGCGCCCGCGCCGCGCAGCGCGACCTGCTCGACACCGTCAACTACATGAAAGCCCATTACGCCGTGGACAGCAGCCGCGTCTACCTGATCGGCTTTTCCATGGGCGCGCAGACCGCCCTGCTCGGCGCGGCCAAGTATCCGGACGTCTTTGCCGGCATCGTCGAGTACTCCGCCTTTGCCTCGCTCAGCGATTGGTACTACGAAACCGAGGACTGGCGGCGCACGGTCATCGAAAGCGAAACGTACGGCACCCCGTCCAGCCAGCCGTTCGAGTATGCGCGGCGCGGCCCCAAGAATGTTGCGCTCGGTTTCAAGCATATGCCGCTGGCAATCGTACACGGCAGCGCCGACACCAAGGTGCTGCCCCATCACGGCCAGGACATCTACGATGCCATCGCCCGCGTGGGGCCGGACCGGCTGGAGATGCACTGGTACAACGGCGATCACGACGGCGACCCCAGCCCCTGGAATGCCACCTGGGCCTTTGATTTTCTCAGCCCGCTGATCCTCGCCAGCAATCCGTCTGCCATTGCCCTGCGCACCGATGAGAGCAAAACCACCTGGTGGTTGGGCATCACGCAGTACGGCGACCCGCATTGGACCGCCGCCGACCTGACGTTCAGCAGCAGCGCGCGCTGGATCACCGGCATCATCACCGAAGAGGCCGGCGTTGACCTGGCCTTCGATGTCGCCAGCCTGGGCCTGCCCGCCAGCGGCCCCTATGTGCTCGAAAAGGACAACCTGGGCAACGGCAGCCACAGCGTGCAGCCGCTGACCGCCTACAACGGCCGCGTCACCGCCTATCTCAGCACCGCGTCCTGGCGACTGCGCCTTTCGCCCGGCAACAGCACCCCCACCCCCACACCGGTGTGGACCTCCACGCCGACCTTGACCCCGACGCCCACGCGCACCCCCACATCAACCCTGACCCCAACGCCGACGCGCACGCCCACGAATACACCAACGCCCACGCAGTCACCAACGGAGACTGCCACGCACACCCCCACGCCCACGCCGACCGCCACCCCCAGCCCAACGCCGGCCGTGGGCGCCATCCGCGGCGCGGTCTTTGCGGACCTCAACCGGGACCTCGTGCAGCAGCCTGGCGAAGCGGGGATTGCCGGCGTGACCCTGACCCTGCGCCAGGGCGCTTTTGTCGTCGCCACCACCAGCAGCGACAGTGATGGCGCCTATCGTTTCTTCAACCTGTCCCCCACCAGCTACAGCCTCAGCGTCACGGCGCCCCCGGCCTATGTCATCCTGGGCAGCGACAGCCAGGGCGTCCTGGTGACAGCCGGCAGCGACCTCGAGATTGATTTTGCCGCCTTCCCCTGGCAATATCGTTTTATGCCTCTCTTGAAAAAATCATGACAAATGTTCTGGAACTCACGCTAACCGGCATTGCGCATGGCGGCGAAGCCATCGGGCGCCATGACGGCAAGGTTATCTTTGTGCCCTTCGCCATTCCTGGCGAAACGGTGCGCGTCGCCATCACTGAGCAGAAGGCGAACTGGGCGCGCGCGCGCCTGCTCGAAGTCCTCACGCCCAGCCCTGATCGCGTCGAACCGCCCTGCCCCTTCTTCGGCCCGCAGCGCTGCGGCGGCTGCCAATGGCAGCACATCGCCTACGAGCGCCAACTCCAGCTCAAACAGGCCATCGTCCAGGATCAACTGGCGCGCCTGGGTCGCCTGCCCAACGCACCGGTGGCCGAAACCTGGGCCGTGGCCCTCACCGATGAGGATGACCCGGCCTGGCGCTATCGCAATCATGTGCAGTTCAGCATCATCGCAGATGGCCGGCCGGCCTATCAGCAGGCCGCCAGCCATGACCTGATCGCGGTGGACGAGTGCCTGCTCCTGTCGCCGGCGCTCGACGCGGTCCATGCCGCGCTCTGGGCGGGCGCCGCCGGGGACGAACCAGATGCCGATGAGGCCGACCAACAGCCGCCCACCGCAGCCACTGCTGGCTACAAGGGCAAAGTCTGGACCCTGGGCGACGCACCCCGCACTGCGCACCCTCGCGGCGCCGGTCGCGGCCAGCCCCTGCGCCGCATCAGCGTGCGCAGCAGCGCCGCCAGCGGGCAAACGCTGGTGACATTGGAAACCGACGACGATCAAGCGCCGGAACTGGCCCTCGACTTGCCGGTGGCCGTGGCCCTGCTGCACCGCGACGGCCAGGCCGAGGCTCTCATCGGTCAGGCCGCCATCGAAGAAGAGGTGCATGGGCGCCGCTATCGTGTGTCGGCCGGCAGCTTCTTCCAGGTCAACACCGCGGGCGCGGAAGCCCTGGTTGACCTGGTGCTCGATTTCCTCGACCCGCAGCCGTCGCAGCGCCTGCTCGACGCCTACGCGGGCGTGGGGCTGTTTGCCCTGGCCCTGGCCCCCTTCTGCCGCCAGGTGGACGCCATCGAAGCCGCGCCCAGCGCGTGCGCGGACTTCGCCTGGAACGCGGCCGACCTGCCGCACGTCCGCCTGCACGAGGGCGACACCGCGGCCGTGCTGGCCTCCCTCAGCGGGCCTTACGCCGGTATCGTGCTGGACCCGCCGCGCACCGGCCTGGGCCAGGCGGTGATTACCCAACTGGCTCGCCTGGCGGCCCCGCGCCTGGCCTACGTCTCGTGTGACCCGGCCACCCTGGCCCGTGATGCCGCGCTGCTGACGCAGGCCGGCTACAGACTGCGGGCCGTGCAGCCGCTGGACCTTTTTCCCCAAACCTATCACGTGGAGAGTGTCGCGCTGTGGGAACGTTGAGAAAACTGGCTGCCTCGACGATGGCGGCGATCGTGAGCCTGTGGATTTTGACCCACGCGCCAGCCCTGGCCGCGGCCGGCGTCAATCAGCGGCTGGGGCCGCAACCGCCGTCATGCACCCTGATCGAGGGCGCGACCTGCCCGCACGCGGTAGATGGACGCCTGCGCTGGCTGCGCACCCGCCAGGTCGAAGGCAAACTGGCCGGCGCGCTGGGCGCCGCGGTCCCGGTGACGGTGCGCTTTGCGCAGGCGCCGACCGCCGCGGAAATGGAGCGCCTGCGCCAGATCGGCGAGGTTTCACCCTGGGCTGCGGATGCCCTGTGCCTTGACCATGAAGCCCTGACCCCGGCCGCCCGCGTCGCGTGCGCGGACCGGGGCGTCTTCATCGTGCCGCTGCGCGTGCCCTGGGACGCGTTCGAGCGCCTGCTCAGCTTACCCGGCCTGCTGCAGATCGAGGCCGACACCGGCGAGGACCTGCTGCCGCCCCTCGACATCAACGTGGCAGAGATGCACGCGGCCGCGACCTGGGCCGTCTCCAATACCCTGCCATCCGGCCTGACCGGCGCGGGCGTCACCATCGCCGACATTGACACCGGGGTGGATGTCTTTCACCCGCTGCTCTTCCGCGCGGATGGCGGCGATTTCGCCTGGCTGGACCGCAACGGCAACGGGCTTTTCGAACCCGGCTTGGACATGGTTGATCTGAACGGCAATGGCGAGCCGGACGCCGGCGAATGGCTCAATAGGGTGGATGCCACCTCGGCGCAGCTCGACGGCTATCCGCGGCCGTACGATGTGCCGGGCACCAACGATGGCGTTTTTTATACGGACACCGACTGGCTCTACCACGATGCCAACCGCAATGGGCAGCGTGACTATGGCGCCAGCTTCGGCGATAGCGCGCCTTCCCTGGGCGAACAGGTTTTCCTGGTCAACGACGCCAACGGCAACCTGCAGCTCGATCCCGGCGAAACCCTGACCGGTCTGGGCAGCAGCAAGATCGCGCGCGTGCTCGATGTCAACGGCGTCACCCGGCAGCGCGGGGTGGACCTCAGCCGCACCGCGGCCGATTATCTGGTGCATGGCACCTCGGTGCTCGGCATCCTGGCCGGCGGCTGGCCCCACATCAGCCGCTACACCGGCCTGGCGCCTGACGCGGAGCTGCTGCTGGCCGACCCGTACAGTTCCGGCAACGGCCTGTCGGAGTCGCTCCTGTGGGCGCTTGCCAACGGCGCGGACATCGTCGTGCATGAGTACACGCACGTCAGCCAGGAGTTCTTCGACGGTTCGTCCAACCATGAGCTGCTGATTGCCGAAGCGCAGCGCCAGGGCGTCGTGCAGGTTTTGCCTTCCGGCAACATCAACCGCGGCTTCAAGCACACCACGGTCAGCCTGCTTCCTGGCCAGGTGACGCTGATGCCCTTCAAACAGCCTTCTGGCAACGACCCCACCGCGGTGGACATCACCCTGGTGTGGGCCGGCGATCCGGCCTCGCTGGCGGCCACCCTCACCACCCCCGCGGGCGGGCCGGCCAACACCTTCACCCTGGCCGCGACCGGCAATTCCCTGCTGACCGCCGACGGCCATGCCATCGCGGGCGTGCGCCTGCAATCGAGCCGCGGCACGGCCCGCCTCGATTTTCATCTGCTGCGCAACCCGCTGGCGACCGGCGCTTTCACCCTGACGCTGACCAACACGGCCGGCGCGCCGATCATGCTCAGCGCGTTCGTGCAGGACAACCGCACGGCCTGGGTGGGCGGTACGGAATGGGTAGCGCCCCGCAACCCAGCGCTGAGCGTGATCTGGCCGGCGACCGCGGATGCAGGCATTGCCGTCGGTTCGTACAGCACCCGCGGCTTCAGCGGCGGCCTCGATCCGGTGACGCCCGGCAGTCTCAGCGTGTTCAGCGGGCAGGGGCCACGCGTGGACGGTCAACCGCTGCTGGATGTAGTCGCGCCGAGCAACTACGATGTAGCCACCGCGTCCGATCGCACGCAGACCGGGCGTTGGGGCGAATACCGTTGGTTCAGCGGCACCAGTGGCGCCGCGCCGCACGTGGCCGGCGCCGCGGCCCTGCTGCGCCAGGCGCGCCCCGATCTCACGGCTGAGCAGATCGAAGCCGCGCTGCGGGCCGGCGCGCGTCGCGACAGCTTCACCGGCAGCCAGGCCAGCGAAGCCTTCGGCGCGGGCAAGGTGGATGTGGCCGGCGCGCTGCGCCAGATTCTGCCCTTTGCGCCGCTGCGCGCGGCCCGGCTTGACGGCCCCGCGCCCGCGCCGGATGGCGTCATGCTGCCGGGCGAATGGGACGCGGCCGGTCACCGGCAGTTCCCGCTGGCCTTCCTCACCAACACCCCGCAGCAGGGTCTGCTCGATCTCTGGCTGCTGGCTTCGCCGGGCGCGGGCGACCGCCTGCTGATCGCGGCGCAGATCAGCGGCGTGCAGTTCACGGCCGGCGACGCGCTCTGGCTCTGGTTCGGCGGCGGCGATGTCAAGTCGCTCAGCGTGGCCGCGGGCTGGCAGGATTGGCATTGGGCCAACGGCGCCCTGGTGTTGGACAGCGTCGCGCACGGCCGCGGCGCGGTGAGTCAGACCAACGCCGGGCTGGTGTTCGAGCTGGGTATGCCGCTGGCGCCGGCCGATGGGGACGATGTGCAGTTGACGCCTTTGCACGACAGCCTGTTTGC